>JBILJL010000159.1:0-5711 GCA_044377255.1 Bacteroidia bacterium | reverse complement strand
AAGTCTGCTACCTAATTTTTCTTTAAATAGGGGAGTACCCATATTTAATTCAATCAGCTGGCTATTCCAGTTGCTGATCCAATCTTTGTTGAACCCAAAATTATCTCGCTTGTAGTTGATACCTAAATCGAATTTATTGCCAGCAGTTTTTGTTCTAGCACTTACTACCCCAGCTGTTGCATCACCAATTTCGGCACCAATTCCTCCTGTGGTAATTTCAATTTCACCAATGGCATTGGCACCTATATCTAATCCAAAACCAGTTCCAGCCATTGGATCAGTAACAGAAACACCATCAATATAAGTTCCAGTTTCGTAGGTTCTGCTGCCTCTAATACTTACTCCTGCTGGCGATTGAATAACTCCGGGTTGTGTATTGATGATTTTTTGTAATTGCCTTGCTGGCGCTAATTCAATGTTCTCTTGTGAAATGGAATTAACACTCTGACCTTTTTCAATGTCAATCAAGGGTTTTTTACCCAAAACAACCACCTCATCAATATTTGCAGAAGCTTCTTGCATTTGAAAGGTATTTAATACAAGGGTTTCACCTGCCTTAAGCCTGATGCCAGTTTGAATAATTTTTTTGTAGCCAATATAAGTTAATTCTAAGGTGTATTCGCCAGGCTTAATTCCTTTTATTATAAACATTCCAGAGGCATCAGTGGCTGTGCCAAAAGAAGTACCTTTAAGCAAAATAGTTACACCAATTAGCTCACTTTGATCTTTTTTGTCATTAACTGTTCCTTTAATAGTTGCAGTATTTTGAGCAAATATCCCAAATGAGATAAAAAGTAAGACAAGTAAAATGTAATTTTTGTTCATAGTAACAATGCAAATTGATGCGGCATTTACTGCTCCAATTCGATGGCTAAAATACATTAAATGAATTCAATTAAACAAAATTTAGCAATGAAATAACATTGACTACAATTTGTAAAATTTCATATTACAGTCATAAAATTCTTTTTGTTTTACCCAATATGCTAATAATCAATTTTTTATATATTAAAATAGGTTAAAAATACATTCTTCAAAATTATTGAGAATCAGATATGTATCAATTTCCTAAATTGCGATATAAAATTAATATAATTTATGAAAAGAATTTGTTTACTACTAACAATTTTTTTGGGTGTTTTTCATTCGTATGGGCAGCAAATGCTCACCGATAATTTTGAATATACGTCTGGAACAGCATTAACAGCTAACACTTGGACCTTAAACGGGTTTCCGCCAACAAATCCTATCAATGTTACTTCTAGTGGACTTACATTTTCAGGGTACGTTAATTCGGGTGTAGGAAATGCTGCTTATTTGATGAGTACTGGTAGTGATGTTTATAAATCAGGAACAAATACAATTAATAGTGGTTCAGTATATGCAGCTTTTATGTATAAGGTTGATACAGTAGGTACTGGAGATTATTTTTTCGGTTTTTTCAATACGTTGAATACAACTGTTTACCTGGGAAAAGTTTATCTTAGATCTGCTGGTACAGGTTTTTATCGTATCGGACTTTCTAAAACTACTGAGGGGCCGCTTTATTCAGCAGATTCATTTCCTGTTGGAACAACTTCTATGATTGTTTTAAAATATACTTTTGCGGCTGGAACCAATAACGATACAGCTACTTTATATAACATCACAGGTAGTTTCCCTACAAATGAACCAAGTGCACCAACAATTATAACTAATGGAAATGGTGCGCCAGATGCCACAAACATTGGAAGAATTGGTTTGCGCCAAGGAGCAGTTTTACAAGGTTCTTCTTTAGTAATTGATGGTATTAGAATGGGGCAAAAATGGATTGATTTAAATGCACCTACTACTTTTAACCCAGGACCATTGCCTTTCATATTTGTAAACAATATAACGGCAAACTCTGCAAGAATTAATTGGAACAGGCCAGCTATTTATAATACCAATTACCACAAAACATTAATATTCTTGAAAAAGGGAAGTGCAATTTCTCCCGGAGTACCCACCAAGGGCTTGAATTATTACAATGCTGATAGCAATTTTGCAGGTGCAGGTACGCCCTATGAATTTGATACTGCTGTATGCGTTTATAAAGGGGATACCACTTTCGTAAATGTTGTTGGTTTAGCTCCCTCAACAAGGTATATAGCTTTAGGGTATGCCGTTTCTATTGGAGATTCAATTTATGCAACAGGAACTATTTCAACTTCCTTCCTAACTCCTACCACCGCTCCAGGCAATATGTTTGGAGCAAGCTTTACTGCTACTTCCAAGAATTCGGCTCGTATTAATTGGAACAAAGGAGGTAATTATAACAATACAAACCATACTACTTTGGTTTTTGTGCGTGAGTTAAATGCTGTAGCAACAGGGCCGAATACGAGAGACCCAAATTTTATTATTGCAGACACTAATTTTTTAAGCACTACTAGTTCTAAATATCAAAACGACCCATTGGCAAAATGTGTTTATAATGGAGATTTAAATACAGTAGAAATTTCTGGCTTAAAAGCAGGTACCCGCTATTATGTAATGATTATTGGCGTAAATATTTTTGATTCAGCTTATGCCACAACGCCAACTACGACAAATGGTATTACCCCAACTGGCGGCCCAACTGCAATCAATACTTTTAGGTTTACTGGTAGGTTAGAAAATAATTCTACTGTTTCCTGGAACAAACCCGTTGGTTACATAGACTCCTTATATACTATCTTAATATTCATGAGAAAGGATACTACCAATTTATCATTCCCAGCAGCATCTGCCATGGCCACTTCTTATGTGGCAGATTCCAATCTTTTGGGCAGTGGTACTCCGTTTGAACATGACCCATTGGCAAAATGTATTTATAATGGCGACGGAAACGCTGTTGGCGTGCCAAACCTAATTATCAATACGCGTTATTATTTAATTGGGTATGCGGTAAAAACAGATTCAAATTTGTACTCATTACCAAATATTATCAATAACAGAACAATGGTTGATTCTGTCACAAATATTATTGGAGTTGGTACCTCCGCCACTTCTGCTACCTTAACTTGGACTAGTCCGCCAAACTTTGTAAATGGAACCCACCAATATTTGGTATTTGTGAAAGCGGGCGCTCCAATGACTGTTGGAACACCAACCCGTGCAGCAAATAGATATACTGCCAATGCAAATTTTGGTTCAGGAACCCAGTACCAAAACGATGTAAGTGCTACTTGCGTTTATCGCAATGCCTTCAATAGTGTTACCGTAAATAACTTAGCTTTTGGAGTTACTTATTATGCAACAGTTTTGGTTATTAGGGTTGCAGATTCGGTTTATACAAGAGCAAATACAGGAACTATGAAGTCTTTGGATTTGCCTCCTGCTGCTAAGATTGGTCCATTGGTAAAAACAAATATGACTACAGGTGTGGTTGACTCTGCTAATAAGCGTGCAACAGTTAGAGGAATTGTTTATACCCCTAACTTTAGAACGGGTGCTGGTTTCTTATTTGTTATGAGAGATGAAACGGGCGGTATATCAGTTTCTAGTACCAACAAAACATTTGGTTATACACCAAAGGAGGGCGATAGCATTGAAGCAACTGGAACTGTTACTCAAGTAAATGGGTTGGCTACTTTATCAACCTTAGATACTGTATTTTTATTTTACGGAGGTTATAATATTGCCAAACCTAAAGTTTATACCAAGCCAGATGAAAACTCAGAAAATGATTTAGTTATTTACAATAGATTGGTATTGCCAGTTAAAATAGCCAATTGGCCAACAACTGGAACTGTTATCGCTTTGAACACTTATACCGGAGATACTGTAAGAATTAGGATTTATCAAATAACTGCATTTGGCGGTGGTCCTGCTCCTCAAGCTGAATTCACATTAACTGGAGTGGGTGGGCAGGTGAGTACCTCATTTGCTGCGCCTTTTGCATTCAATGGATACCAAGTTATCCCAAGAAGAACAAGTGATTACACTCAAAATACTGGCGATAGTATTTCAAATTTCCCATTATTAAGTCCAGCTGCCCTTACAACTTATACTATTACAGATACTGCTGCTTTGTTTAACATGACTTCAGGTTCTGCTAAAATAATAAAAGGAATTGGTACGGTAAAATATGTGATGATGTTCGATGAATCAAATGGCGATTTCTCTTTACCCATGTTTGGAAAAGCTACCAATAACGATGGTTTAGACACAGTTGGAACCACAAGTTTTGGCTCTCTTTTGAGCTCATTGCCAATGTTAAATCCTGGTGATAGTATCATTTTTAAAATTACCATGATGGCATATTTAAACTCTTATTCAATATATGCCAATCAACAAAGATTGATTGTGTTTAAACTGCCTCCTGCACCATTAGGATTATTTACAACCGGTGGTGGTATTGATTTTAGATTATATCCAAACCCAGCTAATAACTTGGTAAATATTGAGGCAAATTTGCCAATAGCCCATATTCAGCTATTTGATATGCAAGGAAAATTGGTGGTGGATTTAATCAATCAAAATACCATTGATACAGAAAATTTAATGAATGGAATGTATATCATTTCAGTGGAAACCGAACAGGGTAGATCCTTAAAACGATTACAAATACAACATTAAAAAAAAGCCCCGTTAGTTACCAACTAACGGGGCTTTTTTTATGCATCTTTTTTCCTATTGAAACCTAGCAGGATCATTGTCATGTACCAATTGAAAGATTTGGTCGTAAATTTCTTCTACATTAGGTTTGCTAAAATAATCACCATCTGTTCCATAAGCTGGCCTATGTGCTTTGGCTGTAATAGTAATTGGCGCCGCATCCAATTGGAAATAGCCGTTTTGTTGTTCTATAATTTGTTGTAAAATATAGGCACTGGCACCTCCTGGTACATCTTCATCTACCACTATTAGTTTGTTGGTTTTCTTTAAAGATTCTCCAATGGTATGGTTAATATCAAAAGGAAGCAAAGTTTGTGGATCTATTAACTCTATATTTATGCCAAGCTCTTTTAAAAGTTTGGATGCTTCTTGAACCACCCTTAAAGTAGAACCATAAGAAACAACAGTAACATCCGCGCCTTCCTCAATAATTTCTGGAATACCCAATGGTACAGTATAGGTGCCAATGTTATCAGGCATTTTTTCTTTTAATCGGTAACCATTCAAGCATTCAATAATAATTGCTGGCTCATCACTTTGCATCAATGTTTGGTACATACCTGCTGCTTGAACCATGTTTCTTGGAGTAAGTACATGCATTCCCCTTATTGCACCTAGTATCATTCCCATTGGAGAGCCCGAATGCCAGATACCTTCTAACCTATGTCCTCTAGTGCGCAAGATGAGTGGTGCTTTCTGCCCACCTTTGGTTCTATATTGCAAGGTTGCTAAATCATCGCTCAATGGTTGTAAGGCATACAGCAAATAATCCAAGTACTGAATTTCTGCAATGGGCCTCAAGCCACGCAGTGCAGTGCCAATTCCCTGACCAATAATTGTTAATTCTCTAATGCCAGTGTCAAAAACCCTGCTTTCGCCATGTTTCTCTTGCAAACCAGCAAAACCTTGGTTCACATCTCCAATTTTACCTACGTCTTCTCCAAAAGCCAATACCCTCGGATCTTTGGCCAATAATTGATCAAAATAAGCAACCAATACTTCTCGGCCATCTACTATTTTTGACTCATCAGAATACTCTGGTTTTATTTCCTTTACTTTAAAAACACTTTGGTCAGAATCACTAAAAAGAC
>JBILJL010000158.1:0-5741 GCA_044377255.1 Bacteroidia bacterium | reverse complement strand
TTGTATTTATTAAATATATAATGTCGTTTGTTGGGCTGAACCAAAAGCGGATTTTGACTGTCTAATACATGATCAACCCAATATATGATGAGGCTACCAATGGCTAATAGTAAATAATAATGAGTAGGAATAGCTATGTTAAAAAGTTGGCCAAGTGCATGCAACATGGCACAAGCGCCCAAGGCAACATCTATGCTCAGCTGATGCAAAAAAAAGAAAACTTGGTAGATTGCTTTATGCACGGTTAATTTGTATGCGATGCGTGTATTAAGAATATTATTTTGCAAGCTAGTCTTTTTGCTATTTTTCTGCAACCAAACATTGGCTCAAGATGAAGAAGCCTATATTGCCCCGCAAGGCTTAAATAATTGGTATGTAGAATTGGGAGGATCGGCCTTATTTTATTCATTAAATTACGAAAAGTATTTGTACAGAACCTACAGCGACAAATATACCTATACTGCAAGAATTGGTGCGGCTTATACCCCGTTTAACAATGATATTTTAGCTAGGGTTTATATTGAAAAAGGCACTTTTATGGTTCCATTTTCTATGAGTGTATTAAAAGGAACTGGCAAAGAAAAGCTGGAAATTGGCGCCGGTTTTACCTTAGAAACAAAAGATTTTTCTAAACGCCAAGTTTTACCCCATGCCATAATTGGATTAAGAGTGATGGAAACCAATCGTGTTTGTTTCCGGCTAAGTTATGCGCCAATCTATAGGGATAATGGTGTTATTCATTGGATTGGAATTGCAATTGGCAAAAATTTTTCTTTTAAATAGTAGAGGCGAAAAAATTTTCGCCCTTAACCCCTTGAGACAAATTTTGTATTCCCTTAAGGATGTACAGCGTAATTTGGATGTGGGCGAAAATTTTTTCGCCCTTAACCCCTTGAGACAAATTTTGTATTCCCTTAAGGATGTACAGCGTAATTTGGATGTGGGCGAAAATTTTTTCGCCCTTACGCGTGACTTTACCGAATAATTTCCCATATTTTGCAACATGAATCCTGCTCTGAAATTTGTGGTACTTTTTATTGGTTCATATTTGCTCATGCAATTTTTATACACCAGCTATTTATGGATTTTCCAGCCAGAAATTGACCCATTAACGTTGTATACGGCAAAGCTATTATTGCCACTTTTTAATCAGTCAACATTGATAGAAATGCCTGGAGCAGCGAAAGTTCAATTTCAGATTAATGGCAAAGCAATTGTAAATGTGAAGGAAGCCTGTAATGGACTATCTGTATTCATCGCTTTATTGTCATTTTTATTGGCATATCATGGAGAGAAAAGAAATTATCTTGTATTTATTCCAATGTCTGTACTCGTTATCTTTTTAGGAAACTTGTTACGGTTATATGCATTGATCCAGATTAAACAATTATACCCAGCTAGCTTTGTTTTTTTTCATGAGTACCTATTCCCCATTATTCTCTATTTATTTGCCTTTGGCATTATGGTAGTATGGGTAAAAACAATTCATAAATCGGCAGAAACATCAAGTAAGTAACCCGCGTCATTCATAGATATAGTATAGCCCTCACTTTATGAAATACAAATTTTGGATCATTATTCTTACGCTAATCCTACTCAACTTTGGGATGCAAGGATTAAATATTATGGCGTTAAAAAACAACGGTTGTGGTTATTATTATTTTAACTCAAACTGCATGGAATGGATGGACTTTTTACTAAATAAATCAGTCCGGCTCAGCCTAAATTTACTAACTATTTGGCTCATTTACAAACAATTTTTTAACGGACATAAGTTTGCCTATTTATCAATAACTATAGGTCTTATTTTATTAAGTACTTTAGATGTATTCTTCCTTCAAAAAAATTACTTTTTTGCTATGCGAACCCACGAATACATTCACCCCATAGCCTTTAGTCCGTTGGTAGCAATTATCATACTTATATTTGCCCTTAACCAACCAAAAACTCTCTAATACTTTACACTTCAATAAATGATTTACTCAATACCCTATTTTATCAGCACTATTTTCCTCGCATATATATACGGGTTAATTCCATTTATTCTTTTAAAGAAACCACTACCACATAATCCCATAACTCCTGTATTAATTGGGTTTGCAGTATTAGGCATTATGAGCCAATGGTTTTTTATTGGAGGGGCAATCAATGAATTTTCGTTTATAGTAATTTTCACAGGTGCTTTTGCCGCATTATGGAGGTATGGGTATTATTATAAAATACATGCGCAAAACTTGTTGAGTTGGATAACATCATTAAGCAATCTGATTAAGGCAGGATTAGTTTTAATATTCCTTGTTTTATTATATCAAGGTAGTCTCCCCACTAAAATTAATGATATGGGAGGATATTATTTACAAACCATTCAATGGATGCAACAACATGGTGTTGTAAAAGGTTTGGGCAACTTACATCCTGCTCTGGGATTAGGATCAGCATGGCACTCCTTGCTTTGTCTTACCCAAATTCCATTTTTACCAATGAGCTATCAAATCAATGGTACACTCGTATTTGTTGTAATTTTATACCTGCATTTTCAATTTACCCAGAAACAAGTTGAAGGTGAATTAACCCAAAGGCTGAACAATATTTATTTGATAGCATTTGCACTTACATTTATGCCCTTGAGCTTTCTTTATTTAACTGCACCAAGTCCAGATTTACCCGTGTTAATATTTATCCCACTTATATTTTATTGGTTTCGGTTTGAACCAAAGACTTTGAATGCTGAAATTTTATTGCTCTTAGCATGTTTTGTTTTTGCCATAAAACCTCCATCAATCATTGCTGTTTCCATTGGCTTTTTTTTAGTATTTAAAACAGGTATTCAAAAGAATGTTATCATGAAAACACGCCTAAAAAAAATAGGCATCCTTTTTGGAACCGCTTTAATTTGTATTGGACCGATTGTTTATAAAAATTATATACAAACAGGCCATCCACTATACCCAAGTTCTTTCGGCTCCTCTCTATTTTCAACCTCAACCCCCCACCCTGAGCTTGCCAAAGGGCAATGGCAAATACCAGCAGATTGGAACAAGGCTTATAGGCAAGGCATTGTTTCCTGGGGTATAAATGATAGCAGCAACGTAAAAGTATTTAAAGAGGCAATACCTACTCCCTATATACGTTTTTTATCATGGATTAAAAGATTAGGATACAAAGGCCTAATGAATAAACTAATTGTATTGAATTTTTTTCTGGGCTTTATTTTATTGCTTTATTTAAAAACCTGGGAAGAAAGAATAGTCACTATACTCTTACTAGTGTTTACTTTCCTTGAATATTCAATTTTAAGTCAGTACCGCTTAATGCTACCAACTGCAATAACTCTGCTTGCATGTAACGCATATGGATGGTCGAAATATTTTAATCTCCCGCCCCAACAAGCCTATTACGAAAATAGTTTGCGCAACATTGGGTTCATAACAATGATTGTAGTAATTTACTGTTTTATGGCCTTTGTTCCGCTAAGTTTATTTAAGTCGGATTCAAGGAATAAATCCATCACGCAAATGGGTGGTTTTACCTCTGATTTTTTAGTAAAACCGTATACCAATTATAAAACTGGTAATCTAGAAACCTTTAAAGTAGACTCCATTACCTTTCACTATTATTCTGACAGAACTTATGCTTGGGATGCACCTATTCCTGCTGTAAGTTTAAGTCATAGGCAATTCTTAGAACAAAACTTTCATTACCGTTTAAGGGCGCTAGGAAACAAACCAGAAGAAGGCTTCTACCTGGAATCCATAACCCCAAACACATTCAGAAAATAATTCAAAACTCTTTATTCTTAACATTACTTACTATCTCTATCTATCCTTGCAACCTGCCACTTTTCCCCTATCTTTGCCCACAATGAACTATAAGAAAATCATATTAAAAAGTGGTCGCGAACGAAGTTTGATTGGCAGACATCCATGGGTATTTAGTGGTGCTGTTAAAGATTTACCACTGGCTGAAAATGGAGAAATTGTAGAGGTTCGAACCAACCACAATGAGCTATTAGGATACGGCTTTTTTTCGCCAAATAGCCAAATCACGTGCAGGGTTTTTGAATTCAATGATGAATATGTTAGGATAGATAATGCCTATTGGCATAAGAAATTAAAAAATGCATTTCAATTAAGAAAAGCCTTATTCAATGAGGCCGAAACAAATTGTTATAGGTTAATCCACGCAGAAGGAGATTTTTTTCCAGGGATTATTGTAGATATTTATGGGCCAATTGCAGTTGTGCAATTATTGGTAAAAGGAATGGAAAATATATCAAGTATTATATATACCGGTTTGAACCAACTAGGCTTCAAATATATATACTTGAAAACAAAACAAAACACTCAATTATTAGAGCAAGTTGAACAAGCTAGTAGGTGGATTGGAGAGATACACCCCATGCCAATTATTGTGTTGGAACATGGTGTACCATTTTCGGTGAATGTAGAGAGCGGACAAAAAACCGGTTTCTTTTTGGATCAGCGAGAAAACCGAAAGATATTAGGAGATTGGGCCAAAAACAAACAAGTATTAAACACATTTAGTTACAGTGGTGGATTCAGTTTATATGCCCTACAAGCAGGCGCAAGATTGGTTCATTCTGTAGACAGTTCTAAAGATGCAATTGCACTTTGCGATGCCAATGTAGCCCTCATTGAAAAAGAAGCAAAACATGCAAGTTTCACTGAAGATTGTTTTGATTACCTCAAACGCATTGATGCCAATACCTATGATATTATTATTTTGGATCCACCAGCATTTGCAAAGAATGCAAGATCTGTAGATAATGCTTCGCGTGGTTATAAAAACTTAAATGCATTGGGATTTCAAAAGATAAGACCAGGAGGAATAATTTTCACTTTTTCATGCAGTCAACACATAGATAAAGATTTATTTCGAAAAATAGTTTTCTCAGCTGCCGCAGAAAGTAAACGCAATGTTCGTATCCTCAAACAACTCTCCCAACCCGAAGATCACCCGATAAATATTTACCATCCCGAAGGGGAATATTTGAAAGGTTTGATGATGGTGGTTGATTAGACAAGCCCCAACCTTTAGGTTGGGGGAGCTGTGAACGTTTTGGTGCCGTGGTATCCCCAACCTGATGATAATCCTTGGGGTGCCGTGGTATCCCCAACCTGATGATAATCCGTGGGGCGGAGTGGTATCCCCAACCTGATGATGATCCGTGGGGCGGCGTGGTATCCCCAACCTGATGATAATCCTTGGGGTGCCGTGGTATCCCCAACCTGATGATAATCCTTGGGGCGGCGTGGTATCCCCAACCTGATGATGATCCGTGGGGCGGCGTGGTATCCCCAACCTGAAGGTTGGGGTTGGTAGAGAGCCCATCTTCATCTATATCCCCAACCTGAAGGTTGGGGTTGGTAGAGAGGCTTTAGGTTGGGGATCAACAAGCTGCGACCTGCGACCTTCCGCGGAATATGCGACACCACAAAATATCCTATATTCGTAGCATGAAAATCTCTCTTATCCGATTAGGAAAACTGCACCTCCCATTTGCACAAAGTGGTTATGATGAATATGCCAAACGCTTTCAGCACTATGTAAAATTTACGGATGAATTATTGATAGTAAATAGCAAGAGTAAAGATATTGACCAAATAAAAAAAGTAGAGGCAGATGCTATTTTAAAAAAACTACAGGCAACAGATTATGTAGTTTTATTAGATGAAAAAGGCAAGACTTATAGCAGCGAGAATTTTGCAAATTACCTTACT
>JBILJL010000157.1:0-5795 GCA_044377255.1 Bacteroidia bacterium | reverse complement strand
TTTTTCTTAAAAACTCAGCTTTTACCACCTCTTGCATGCTACTTGAATCTTCACTCTCTGTTATTTTATCATTTTCGCCGTCTGTTGCTTCTTCAATATTTATTTCGGTAGTGTCTTGTGCAATTAAAACATTGGGCAATGTTTCTTGGTCTTTACTTAACCACCAGAGACCAAATAGCACAATAACACCAAGCAAAATAACTAAAAAATTCTTCATTGTTTTTCCTTTTGGTTAATTTTTGCCAATGCTAAATTAGATTTTTCTTTGATCACTTTAGCATTCTTCATGTATTTACTACTTTCAGTATATAACTCTTCAAACTCTTCAAAGGACTTTAAAGTAGTATTGTACCTTTCTTTTTGCTTTTCAATCACACTATTTTTTGCCAATAAATAGTTTGATTCAAGGACCAAATAATCAACCTCTTCCTTTTGTTCCATTTCTGGAAATTCTCTCGAAATATTTTTCAAAGATACAATAGCGCTCTTATATTCACCCATATTATAATATAATTTGGCAGAACGATAAGCTTTATAGCTTAATTTTTCTCTTAATTTATCTAGGTAATTATTGCATTCGGGAACATATTTACTCTCGGGGTAAACATTGATAAAAATATGGAAGGTTTCTATTGCTTTATAGGTATCGGTTTGATCCAACTCTGGCTCAAAGGATTCTAAATAAGCACAATAGGCATTCATATACAAAGATTCTTCTGCATGTTCACTAGAAGGAAAATTCTCAAAATAGGTTTTGAATTGAAACCCCGCTAAAGCGTACATTTTTAAGCCAAAATTACTTTGGGCACTATTGTAAAGAATTTTCTCGGCCATGGGAGTTCCACTGTAAGCAGATTCAATTTGCTCATACAAACTCAGAGCCCTAACAAAATCCTTTTTTTTGTAATAGGTATCAGCCATTTCCAGTTTGGCCCTGTTATCTGGGTTCTTAAGCGCTTTTTGGTACTTATTGGCACAGCCAGATAACACCAAAGCAAGAAACATCATACATAAACCGAAATACCTCATAGATAGCAAACTGCGAATATACACTTTTTATTATCTCAAATTCAATTATTTTTACAACAAGTTGAAGTCGCCAATATTACATATCATCCTCATTACTTGCATATTAATGCTTGGCAACTCAACTTTTGCACAATCCGATTCAGGCTATCAGCTCCATCTTTTACCTAAACCTGCTGATAGTGTGACGGTAAATGTAAAGAAAAAGTTACAACCAGATAGCGTTCTGGCCTATGCCAAAACATTTTTAGGAGATAGGTACCAAAGAGGAGGAACTTCCACCAAAGGATTTGATTGCAGTGGCTACACCATGATGGTTTACCGCAAATTTGGCATTAAGCTACCTCACACTTCGGCAGGACAAAGTTTCATAGGGGTTGAAATTCCTAGAAAGCTCATCTCTAAAGGCGACTTACTTTTCTTTAGAGGAAGAAACAGCCGCCGCAGAGGAATTGGCCACGTTGGCATAGTGATTTCAGAAAAAGGGGAACCCATTCAATTCATTCACTCAAGCACCAGTTCGGGCGTAAGAATTGATAGATTAGATGCTGAATACTATAAAAAAAGATACATGAAAGCTACAAGGGTTTTGCCTTTGAATTAATTTTTTTAATTCAGAATTCAGCATTCTGAATTCTGAATTAAAAAACTACCTTTGGGAAGCAAAAACATTATTCAAAAGATTCTAAATAAAATTTTATGCCGATACGCAAACCATTCAACTTACAGAAATGGATAGATGAAAATCGCCATTTATTGGTGCCACCAATTGCTAATAAAAACTTGTATCCCGAAGGAACAGATTTTATTGTGATGATTGTTGGTGGACCGAATGCCCGCAAGGATTACCATTACAATGAAACGGAAGAATGGTTCTATCAATTGGAAGGAAACATTACCATAAACATTCAAGAAGACGGACAAGCGGTGCCTATTCATTTAGGTCCTGGCGATATGTTTTTATGTCCGGCTAAAACGCCCCATTCGCCAGGAAGAGCAAAAGGTTCTATTGGCCTAGTAATTGAACGCTCCCGTAAAGGAACAAACTTCAAAGATGGCCTTTTGTGGTTCTGCGAAAAGTGCAATAACAAGCTGCATGAAACCTATTTTGAGCAAAACAATATTGAAACCGATTTTCAACCTAAATTCAAAGAATACTATGGCTCAGAAGATTTACGCACTTGCAAAAAATGCGGACATGTGATGGAAACTGATCCTAGGTTCCTGTAATTTTTTATAATTATTCTGCTTCATTAATTTGTTTGTTCGCAACCTAATTGATGCAGTTTTATTTAATGCAACAATGAAAAAATATATCTCAATTTTTGTCTTCAGTTTCTTGTTTGCGGCTAATGGGTTCACACAGAATAAATGGTGGAATCATAAGACTGCTTACGAGATTTTTGTACGCAGTTTTTATGACAGCAATGGCGACGGAATAGGCGATTTTAATGGCATGTCGCAAAAGATGAATTACCTCAACGATGTAAGTCCAATAAGTAAAAGTGACTTTGGTGTAGAACTTATTTGGCTGATGCCAATTAATGCCTCACCTAGTTACCATGGGTATGATGTTACAAATTATATGGCAGTAAACCCACAATACGGAAGCAATAATGATTTTAAGAATATGCTCCTTGAGGCACATGCACGTGATATAAGGGTAATCATGGATTTAGTCATCAACCATAGTTCTGATAAACATCCTTGGTTCATTAAATCGGCCAACAATGATCCTTTTTATAGAGATTTTTATAGATGGGAAACTAGTCCGTCTTCGCAAACTGGTCCGTGGGGACAGCAATTGTGGTATCCCAAAAATGGTAGCAATTACTATGCTTTATTTTGGAGTGGCATGCCCGATTTAAATTTCAATTACCAACCCGTAAAAGACAGCATTTTTGCTGCAGCTAAATATTGGATCAAGGATATGGATGTGGATGGCTTTAGGTTAGATGCAGCCATGTATTTATATGAAGAAGGAACAACTTTAAAGAACCACCCTAAGACCTTGGCATTTTGGAAAGAGTTTAATGATAGTTGCAAATCTTGGAATAGCAATTCGTTATTGGTTGGTGAAGTTTGGGATTCACCAGAAAACATTGCGCTTTACACTGATAAATTGGATTTGTGTTTTGATTTCAATTTAGCAGATGCCAACATGAATGCAGCTAATACTGGAAATCCTTATAATTCGAGGGTGGCAATTAATATTGGCAAAACAATATTTAAGTCCAACCAGTTCGCGAGTTTTTTAACCAACCACGATCAAAATAGGGTCATTGATGTGTTTAGTAATAACCTCGAAAAAAATAAAGCTGCGGCAAGTTTATTGCTCACACAAGGAGGCGTTCCTTTTATATATTATGGCGAAGAGGTGGCCATGAAAGGAAGTAAACCAGATGAGAATATTAGAAGACCCATGCAATGGACTGCAGCGGCCAATGGTGGCTTTACAACAGGTTCGCCTTGGAGGGCGCTTAATAGCAATTATGCTACTTACAATGTTGCCAGTATGCAATTAGATGAAAATTCTATCTGGAAGCATTACCAAAAATTAATTCAATTAAGGAAAGAACAAGCAGTCCTACAAACGGGTAAACACTTCAATATTATAAGCAGTGATTATGATGTTCATAGTTATGCTAGACAAGATTCTACGGAAGATTATATAATATTGGTAAACACAAGTAATCAGGCCAAAAGCAATGTTCAATTTACCTATCAAACCGATTCAAAATTGATTGGTTTAGTATCTTTTAGAGATAAGTTTAATGAACCAGGCGTAATAACAGCCCAAGTAGATAATGGTTTATTTTCCATAAATGTTGGTTTGCTTCCCTATCAAACAAGGATATTCTCACTTCCACCCTTATTTACTGGGCTTTATGAAAGCAATTTTGAAACCAATTACCAATTGTATCCTAATCCGGCAAAAAACGAATTAACGGTTTCATTAGATTATTTAAAGGATGCCTTGAAATTAGAAATTTACAATTTGCAGGGTAATTTAATGGCTACAAATACATTGATAATGCCAATCAGTAAAGTTGAGATAAATTTACCTATCGGAATATATTTTGTAAAATTAGTTTCAGAAAATGGCCAATCAATAACTAAGAAATTAATTATTGAAAATTAAATAAATCTAATTAATTAAAATTCAACTTAGGGAAACGATAAGCCTCTCCATCATGGATGAATAGCTCGTGGATTTCGATGGTGATGAATTGGTGAATGGGGAATTGCTGCACGATGTCTAACACATCCTCGGCATTCTCTGATTGAAAGATGATCCATCCTTTAGTACGGTCGAAACTGATTGAATACGATAATATTTTTCCGCTTGATATGAGTTCATTGATATAGGCTCTGTGGGCAGGAATCATTCGCATGAAATCCATTTCCATTTCCTCTGGCAAGAACATTTCAACCATAAATTGCATTTTCATCTGTTTTCTCCTTTGCTTTATCATTAGACAACAATTGTGCCCTAAAAGTGAATTCAATTTGGCACAATTAACGATTTATTAACCTTAAATTGTGTTATTTCGTAAAAATAAGTTTGGTGATTTTACCGTAACATTGTGTTTCAATGATTAAAGAACGTAAGGGACATTTATTTAAAGATAGAGAAATCAGCTGGTTACATTTTAATGAGCGTGTTTTGCAGGAAGCCGAAAATGCAAACAACCCATTGATGGAGCGCATAAAGTTCATGGCTATTTTTTCATCCAACCTTGATGAGTTTTTTAGAGTTAGGGTGGCTCAAATCAGGCGCTTACAAAAAATTAACGGCAAAAAGCCCATTTCTGAGTACCAATCTTCACCAGATGAAATTTTGTCAGAGATACAGCGAACCGTAATGGTTATGCAGGACAAATTTACTGAGATTTACGAACAGCAAATCATTCCTGAGCTTAATAGAAATAATATTTTTTTAATCGATGAAAACTTGGTTAATGAGAATGAAGCCAAGATTATTCAAAATTATTTTAAGCTAAATATTTTAAACAACCTTTTCCCAGTAATTTTAGACGACCTAAAGCAGATTCCACACTTACGCGATAGGAGTATTTATTTGGCGGTAAGAATGAAAAATAGCGTTAGTGCGATGCCACCCAAGCACGCTATTATTGAAATACCCACTGGTATAATCAAAAGGTTTTTTACCCTACCCGAGTTTGAAAATAAGCAGCATATTATTTTACTTGAAAACATTATACGCCTCAATTTAAGACGCATATTTTCAATTTTCGATTACCAAAATTTCGAATCTTATATCATCAAAATTACGCGAGATGCTGAATTTGAAATTAGCAAAGATGAAAACGATTATTCAATAACTCTATTAGATAAAATTCAAAAAAGTATCAAGCAAAGATCCAAAGGCCTCCCTACCCGATTTGTGTATGATGAAAGCATGCCAAAAGACATGCTAGAGTTTTTAATACGAAAATTAGATTTAAGGAATGTGAATTTGATACCTGGTGGCAGGTACCATAATTTTAAGGATTTCATGGACTTCCCTAATATTGGTCAAAAGGAGCACTATTTTCCACCATTGATTCAAATACCAATAAAAGAGTTGGAGCAAGACAATATCATGTTTGATGCCATTAGTAAGAAGGACATTTTATTTCATCAACCTTATCAAAGTTTCGATTACCTCATTCGCTTTATCAGAGAAGCGGCTATCGACCCACAAGTAACCACCATATTAATTACTTTGTATAGGGTTGCCAAGCATAGTAACGTGGTAAATGCCC
>JBILJL010000156.1:0-5810 GCA_044377255.1 Bacteroidia bacterium | reverse complement strand
CTTTTGGAACGGTTTGCATGGGCACGGCAGATGAATCAACAAAAGCTGCTTTAAAAGAAGCAGGTAATACCGTGCATGAACGTTTGGTTGAATTTCCTTTTTGGGATGATTACGCTAAACTCATCAACAGCGATTTGGCCGATATGAAAAACATTGGGGGTCCGGTTGGTGGTGCCATTACCGCTGGTAAATTCCTAGAAAAATTTACCGATTACCCTTGGATGCATTTTGACATTGCTGGTCCGGCCTACCTCAATGCTGCCGATAGCTATAGAGGCAAACACGGCACAGGCGTTGGCGTTAGGTTGATTGTTGAATTTGTAAAACAATTGAGCAAATAAATTGCTTTAAAATAATAAAACTCACATGAGCAAACTTCCTATAATAGGCATTACAATGGGCGATATGAACAGCATCGCCACCGAGGTAATTATAAAAGCCTTGGCCGACAGCAGAATAAATGAGTATTGCGTTCCCGTTGTTTATGGCTCCCCTAAAGTAATCTCCTATTGGAAAAAAGTGATTGGGATGCCCGATTTCCAATTAAATATCATCAAATCTTTGGATCAAATAAACCACAAACGTTCCAATATTTTAGTTTGCTGGGAAGAAGATGTGGAGATAAAACCAGGAGAAGCAACAGAACTGGCAGGTAAGTACGCTTTTAAATCTTTGGAGGCTGCCACCAAGGATGCAGTTGCTGGTAAAATTGATGCAATAGTTACTGCACCTTTAAATAAGAATACTGTTAATACAGCTGCCTTGCCATTTGTAGGGCATACCGAATACCTTGCCCAGCAAGCAGGAGCAAGTCACTTAATGGTTTTAAGTTCAGATGATTTAAAAGTAGCATTGGTAACAGGGCATATCCCTGTAAAAGATGTGGCAGCAGCGTTGAGCATTGAAGGAATTCAGAAAAAAATAAAATTGTTAAACGAAAGCCTCAAAAAGGATTTTGGCATTGTAAAGCCCAGAGTTGCCGTGCTCTCTTTGAATCCACATGCTGGAGACAATGGCCTTCTGGGTTGGGAAGAAAAAGACATTGTCATTCCTGCCATTGAAAAAGCCAAAAATGAAAACCAAATTTTGGCCTTCGGACCATACCCAGCTGATGGCTTTTTTGGTTCAGACCAATACAAAAAATTTGATGGCATTTTGGCCATGTACCATGATCAAGGCTTGGTGCCCTTTAAATACAGCTCCTTTGATTCTGGCGTAAACTTTACAGCTGGGCTGCCTTTTGTGAGAACCTCACCCGACCATGGAACGGCTTATGCCATAGTAGGTAAAAATGTTGCCAGCGAGCAATCTATGCGCAATGCCATATTTTTGGCAATCGACATTTGGGAGCAACGCAACCATTTTGCCGAAATGACCCAAAACCCACTTCCAATGAATATGGGAAAAAGGGAAAGGTTCAGGATAGATTTCTAAAAAACAACTATTTCTGGGTAAATTAGGGCATTTGGGTGAGCAATTCTTAATTTAGTACATTGATTTACAAGTATTTTTCAAAAAAGATTGAGAATTTTATCTTCAATCATTATCTTTGCGAGCTATAATAATGGGAACGAGGTCTAAAGAATATCTGATTGAGTTCAATAAGCTTAAAATGGGGCTTAATGAATTCAATTTTACATTAAACGATCAATTTCTTGCTGGCTTCGACTATTCGCCAGTAGAACATTGTGAAGTGAATGTTGATTTAAAATTGATAAAAACAGAGAATATCTATGATCTGAGTTTTGATTTTAAAGGAATTTCAAGGGTAACTTGCGACACTTGTGCGGAGGACATTGACATGCCAATTAAACAAAAATTTGGTTTGGTAATGAAACTCAGTGAGGTAAATAATTTTGATGATACCGAGATTATTTATATTGCACGCACCGAAATTGAGTTCGACCTAAAGCAGTTTTTGTATGAGAGCCTTTTATTGGCGCTTCCACAAAAAAAGACTTGTGATGGGCTGTCTGAACCAAAACCTTGTAATGAAGAAGTTTTGAGCAGATTGGTACATGTAGAAAATATAGAAGATGACGAGGATATTGAAGACGATGAAAATGAGGATGAAAATGGTGAAGATGGGAACGATGATCCTCGTTGGAATAAATTAAAAGATTTACTAAACTAAAAAAATAAGGAGATATATAAAATGCCTAATCCAAAACGTAAGATTTCTAATTCTAGACGCGATAAGCGCAGAACACATTACAAAGGAGCTAATCCAACAATTTCTGTAGATGCAACTTCAGGAGAAACTCATTTGCGCCACCGCGTAACCCCAAATGGTTACTACAAAGGCAAGTTGGCCTTTCCTGATATGCAGAAAGATATTTAATTCTTTTTCCTCCCTAACTCCAACAATATGAAAATTGGTTTTGATATCATGGGGGGCGATTTTGCTCCCAAGGAAGCTATTGCCGGTGCCGTAATTGCTAAAAAGGAATTTGGGGAAAGCGTTACCATTGTTTTAATTGGTGATAAGGATCAGGCCATTCAACATTTGGAGAAGGAAGGAGCTAATTTAGCCGATTTTGAAATTGTTCATACTACCGAAATCATTGGTATGAGTGAACACCCAACCAAGGCAATTTCTCAAAAGAAAGATTCAAGCATTTCGGTTGGTTTTGGTTTGCTTGCACGAAAAAAAATTGATGCTTTTGTAAGTGCAGGAAATACCGGTGCCATGCTAGTAGGTGCTATGTTCTCGGTAAAACCTATTGAAGGAGTTATTAGACCATGCGTAACCGCTCTTGTGCCCAAGGCCAAAGGGGGTCTTGGTTTGATCCTAGATGTTGGAGCAAATGCAGATTGTAAGCCTGATGTGCTTTATCAATTCGGCATATTAGGATCGCTTTTGTTGCAACATGTATATAAAAAGCACGATCCAAAAGTAGGCTTACTGAGCATAGGTGAAGAAAAAGAAAAAGGTAATTTAGTTACCATTTCTGCGCATCAAATTATGGAAGATACCAACCAATTTCATTTCATAGGAAATGTTGAAGGTAGGGATATTATCTCTGATAAAGTGGATGTAGTTGTTTGCGATGGCTTTACTGGAAATGTGGTATTAAAGGCATTGGAATCAATGTATTTTGTGCTCAGAAAACGTGGAATCACAGACGATTACTTAGAGAGTTTTAATTATGAAAATTTTGGAGGCACTCCTATACTTGGGGTTAACGCTCCAGTGATAATAGGGCACGGAATCTCAAATGCCAAAGCCTTCAAGAACATGTTGTTATCTGCCCGTGATGTGGTTGACTCTAAATTGATAGAGATCATACACGATGCATTTCAAAATCTTGTTCCTCCCTCACAATAATGACAAAAATTACTGCAGCTATTACAGCAATTCATGGCTATGTGCCAAAAGATTTGTTGACCAATAAGGACCTAGAATTGTTGGTAGATACCACCGATGAGTGGATTACCACCAGAACTGGAATTAGAGAACGACATATCCTAAAAGGCGAAGGTCTGGGAACATCAGATATGGCAGTAGAAGCGGTAAATGGCTTATTGAAAAAACGTGGCATTTCTGCCGAAGAAATTGATTTAATTATTTTTGCTACTATTACGCCGGATTTGGTATTCCCATCATCTGCCTGCATCTTGGCCGATAAAATTGGTGCTAAAAATGCCTTTGCTTATGATTTAATGGCAGCTTGTTCTGGCTTTTTGTTTTCATTGCAAACAGCTTCGAGCTTTATAGAATCTGGTAAATACAAAAAAGTACTCGTGGTAGGTGGCGATAAAATGTCGGCTATTATTGATTATACAGATAGAAATACCTGTATTATATTTGGAGATGGTTGTGGAGCAGTTTTGCTTGAACCAAACGAAGAAGGATTAGGAATCATTGACGCAGTATTGAAATCGGATGGCTCTGGACGCCAATTCTTGCATCAAAAAGCGGGTGGGTCAGTTAAGCCACCAACTCATGCAACCATAGATGCCAAGGAACATTTTGTTTACCAAGATGGCAAATCGGTTTTCAAGTTTGCCGTAACCAATATGGCCGATGTATCGGCTCAAATAATGGAACGCAACCATTTAACCGCCGACGATATTGACTGGCTAGTGCCACA
The DNA here is from genome assembly GCA_044377255.1 of Bacteroidia bacterium. Taxonomy (GTDB): domain Bacteria; phylum Bacteroidota; class Bacteroidia; order UKL13-3; family UKL13-3; genus B1. The sequence goes on along the minus strand of JBILJL010000156.1, from coordinate 1,716 downwards.
CCAAGCCAATTTAAGAATAATTGATGCAACAGCCGAGAGAATGGGCTTGAGCAAGGAAAAAGTAATGATAAATATTGATCATTATGGAAATACCACCAACGGAACATTACCTCTTTGTTTATGGGATTGGGAAAGCAAGTTAAAAAAAGGTGATAATATAGTATTGGCATCCTTTGGGGGTGGATTTACCTGGGGTGCCATTTACCTTAAATGGGCTTATAATGGCTCCGAGGTAAAGTAATTTTGCATTTTTAATAAAAACACTTTGCTAAAGCAATTTTTTAGATAAATTTGAGTAGATAATTACACATACATTATGGAATTAAAAGAAATAAAAGAACTAATCAAGCTTGTGTCAGAAGCTGGGGTTTCTGAAGTAGAAGTTGAACGTGGCGATTTTAAAATTGCTATTAAGAAAGTAGATGGCAGAACAATGGTAGTAAATCAAACTCCGCAATACATTGCTCAAGCACCAGCTCAAGTTATGAGTTCAGCGCCAGCAGAAGTAGCGGTAGTTATAGAAACTCCAGCTACATCCGCTAGTAATTTTATTACGGTAAAATCTCCAATGATTGGAACCTACTATAAATCTTCATCACCAGACAAAGCTCCTTTCCTCCAAGTAGGAGATGAAATTAAGCCAGGCCAAGTTTTATGTATCATTGAAGCCATGAAATTATTCAATGAAATTGAGTCGGAAATTTCTGGTAGAATTGTAAAAATATTGGTTGAAAATGCTTCTCCAGTTGAATACGATCAACCATTATTTTTGGTTGAACCCAAATAATTTGAGTCACAATAAATCATCTATTGTAACTTCTTTTTTAGGTCTTTAAAAACTCAATTTTCACATGTTCAAAAAAATACTTATAGCTAATAGAGGAGAGATTGCGTTAAGGATAATTCGTACTGCGCGCGAAATGGGAATTAAAACTGTAGCAGTTTATTCTACCGCTGATAGAGATAGTTTACATGTTAGGTTTGCAGATGAAGCCGTTTGTATTGGGCCTCCGCCTTCCTCTCAATCATACCTTAGTATTCAAAATATTATTGCCGCTGCAGAAATTACCAATGCAGATGCCATACATCCAGGTTACGGCTTCCTTTCAGAGAATGCAAAATTCTCCCAAGTTTGCCACGATCATGGTATTAAATTTATTGGTGCTAGGCCAGAAATGATCAATAAAATGGGCGATAAGGCCAATGCAAAAGATACCATGAAAAAGGCTGGAGTGCCGGTAGTACCTGGTTCTGATGGTTTAGTTGCCAATGCCGCAGAAGGAATTGAACTTGCCAAAACCATTGGATATCCTGTTATCATCAAAGCAACTGCTGGAGGTGGAGGACGAGGTATGCGTATCATTTGGAAAGACGAAGAATTTGAAAAAAACTGGGACAGTGCCAAACAAGAATCTGCTGCTGCCTTTGGTAATGATGGTATCTACATGGAAAAGTATGTGGAAGAGCCTCGCCACATCGAAATTCAATTGGCAGGTGATCAATACGGAAAAGTTTGTCACCTATCAGAGCGCGATTGCTCTATACAACGTCGTCACCAAAAATTGGTAGAAGAAAGTCCTTCTCCTTTTATGACCGACGAATTGCGTGAAAAGATGGGCGCTGCTGCAATTGCTGGTGCAACTTCCATTGGTTATGAAGGTTTGGGAACCATTGAATTCTTGGTCGACAAACACCGTAACTTCTACTTTATGGAAA
>JBILJL010000168.1:0-5470 GCA_044377255.1 Bacteroidia bacterium | reverse complement strand
AATGCTGCCTGGTATGAGCCTTTTGGTTTATTTTCATTGTCGTTTACCTTTTTTACCTTTATACTCATCGCCTTTATCTTATTGTATTTATTGTTTAACAATGCTTGGATCAAGCAGAGTTGGCTCGATAAAAATGCCATTTGGATTTGGATCCACAAGCATGTAAATTTATTTCTAATCATAAAGGATACCGATTTAAGTTTAATTAGAACAAGGATTCAGCTGGGTATCGTTTTCATTGTATTTATCACACTTGGAGTAACCGCTTACTTTACCATAAACTTTATAAGTAACCAGAATTTTATTAAGCAAAATGAGAAGCTAGTAAAGAAAATAAGAAATGTGGTGAGCGCCATTGAAAATGAAAGTCAGGATATAAATTTTAGCAAGCGCCAAACAGATGCAGAGGCCAGCATTAATCAAATTGCAGATTTTTATAATACAGATATTACCTTTTTTAGTCCAAGAGGAGAGTTGTTAACCTCAACCATTAAGAAGGTATATGATGATGGTATTATAGCACCATTGATGAATGCCAAGGCCTTCTATCATTTAAATAATTTAAAGGAGTCGCAGTACTTGCAAAATGAAGAGATAGCTACATTTCAATATACTGGAGCTTATGCACCAGTTTTTGGTAAAAACAAGAGTTTGATTGGCTATGCACAATTGCCTAATTTTTATCAAAGCACCGATTTAATCACCGAAATTTCCTCCATCATTGTAGGCTTTATTAACTTGTATGCATTGATGTTTTTGGTTATTGGAATTATTGCTTGGATTGTTTCTAGGAATATTTCTTATCCATTGATGCTCATTCAAAAGCAAATGGCTAAAACTACATTTGGGCAGAAAAATGAACCTATTTATTGGAATAGAAAAGATGAGATTGGTGAGTTGGTGAAACAATATAATTTGATGATTGATCAACTTGAGGAGAGTGCCGAAAAGTTGGCCAAAAGTGAACGCGAAGGAGCCTGGCGCGACATTGCAAAGCAAATTGCACATGAAATAAAGAACCCACTAACTCCAATGAAATTGAGCGTGCAACATTTGGAAAGAGCATGGAATGATAAAAGTGAAAAATTGCCAGAAACCTTTGCAAGGGTTACCCGCACGCTCATTACGCAAATTGATACTTTGAGCGATTTGGCAACCGAGTTTAGCAGTTTTGCTAAAATGCCTACTCCTAAATATGAACCTATATATGTTTCGCAATTGGTGGATGAAATTGTACACCTACAGCAACAAGTTTTTGATGGTGAAATTATCTTTGAAAATAAAACAGCTATTGTACTTTGGTTTGATGCCGGCTACTTAAATAGAACATTAACCAACCTCATCAAAAATGCTTGTCAGGCAATACCGGAGGATAGAAAGGGTAAAGTAGAGGTGAGGGTAATGGAGCTTGATGGCTTTATACAAATTGAGGTTCAAGACAATGGTTCTGGTATAGCAAAGCCCGAAAGGGAAAAGATTTTTATGCCTTATTTTAGTACCAAGGTAATTGGTATGGGCTTGGGGTTGCCAATAGTAAAAGGCATGATTGAAAGTGGGGGCGGAAGTATTTCATTTGAATCGGAAGAAGAGGTAGGAACAACTTTTATAGTAAGGCTACCGTTAAGGCAGTTGGAATGAGGTGCCATTTATACCTACTAGTGATTGTTTTTTTTGCATTGAATGCCCATGCGCAATACAATGCAACCAACAAAACTCAAACCTTCTTATTGGATAGAGATTCTATCTTAATAGATACTGCCATTTTGGTAAAAGGCTCTGTATATATAGCCAATTACATAGAGGGAGTAAATTATAAGGTAAATTACTTACATCATTCGCTCATCAATTTAAACATACCCAAAGGCAAAACCATTACCATACAATATTCCGCTGTTTACTATTCCTTTTCCAAGGTATATCAGAATAAATCTCCTAATATTATTCAACCAGAATTTAAGGAATCTGTAAATCCATACAATTATGATTATAGCAAGCGTGGGTTTGACCCTATGCTAAAGAATGAGGGATTAACAACCACTGGTAGCATCATGCGTGGATTAAGTTTGGGTAACGGACAGAACGCAGTTGTAAATGCCAACCTCAACCTTCAGCTAGCAGGAAGGTTAAACAACGATGTAGATATTTTAGCAACAATTAGCGATGAAAATAACCCCATTCAACCAGAAGGAAATACCCAAGAACTGCAAGACTTTGACCAAGTTTATGTTCAATTTAGCAAGGATAAAAACAAATTGGTGGTAGGTGATTACTTAATGACAAGGCCCGCTGATTCTTACTTTTTAAATTACAATAAGAAGTCGAGGGGCTTAATGACCCAAACTCAATTTGCCTTACCTAAAAAACAAAGCATCCAAGTTGCTGCTCAGGCGGCTTTATCAAGAGGCAGGTTTATTAGAAATATTATCAATGGTGCAGAGGGTAATCAAGGTCCGTACCGCCTTAGCGGACCCAACGGTGAAGTTTTTATTATAGTTATATCTGGAACCGAAGCTGTTTATTTGGATGGCGAAAAATTAACTAGGGGAGAGCAAAATGATTATACCATTGATTACAACAGTGGTGAAATAGTATTTATGGCGCGTAGGCTTATTACGCAGTATTCAAGAATCATTGTTGAGTTTCAATATTCGGATAGAAATTATGCTAGAACACTCTTTGGCGTAAATACCAGATGGGATGCCGAAAAAACATCGGTTTACCTCAATTACTTTACCGAACAAGACAATAAAAATCAGCCCTTTCAACAAAGTTTAAATGATACAGATAAATTGGTTTTGGCCAATGCCGGCGATGATTTGGCTCAAGCAAAATATTTGGGTGAAACCAAAGTAGTACCTTTTAATACCAAGAAAATTCTTTATAGAAAATTGGATACATTGGGTTTTGTAGGGGTGTATGTGCATACCACAGATGCTTCCTTGGATAGCGTTTTTTATGAGGTGAGATTTTCCTATGTTGGGGTAAACAAAGGCAATTACAAACAAGGTGCCAGTGGTGCAAATGGGCGGGTGTTTTTGTGGGTTGCGCCCATTGCAGGAATTCCTCAGGGCGACTTTGAGCCTTATGTACAATTAATAGCACCTAATAGACTTCAATTGCTAAATATTGGGACGCAATTTAGGTTCAAACCGGAGCACAATTTAACTGTTGAATTGGGACGAAGTGTTTATGATAAAAATTTGTACAGTGAATTAAATAAGAGCGATGATGCTGGTTATGCCATTAAAGTTGAATCTAAAAATAGTTTTACCATAAAACCGCAAATAGCAACTATTCAAAGCACCGTTAATTATGAGTATACCGATCTTAATTTTCGGTATATTGAAAGGTATAGAAATGTTGAATTTAACAGGATTTGGAATAGGCAGTTAAACAATAATGCTGAACCAAATGCAGGTAAGTTAGAACATATTTTAAATTGGCGCATGGTATACAACCATAAAAATAATGGCTCCATTTATTATCAATTGGGTTACTACAATGAGGGTGCTGGAAGCTTTGTTGGGTATAGGAATATGTTTGGGGTAAACCTTTACAATACAAAAAATAAAGTATTGGGTACTTTTGAATTTTTAAGTGGCAAACAAAAGGAATCTACTTCTTTATTGGCTTATGGAAATGAAGTAAAGAATTTAAATTTAGTTTATACCAGGATTGCAAAAAAGGTGAATGTTGGCGCTAAAATTTTAGCAGAGAATAGTGCCTTTCGCAATAAAGGAGATAGCTTGTTAACAGGTAGTTTTAGATACCAACAAATGGGTTTGTTTTTACGAAGTAATGATAGTACAAGGTTCTCTTATTTTACAGAGGTTAATATTCGTTTAGATCAATTAGCAAATGCTGCTGTATTTTATGACCATACTTTAGCCAAAGAGGCCAAAGCTGGTATTGGCTTGTTACAAAAGAATTTCAATAAATTGAATGTAGATGTTTCTTACAGAGATTTTAGGTTATTAGATTCTGCTGTTAATAATTTAAAACCAGAGCAAACTTTATTGAGTAGGATAGAGTATGATTACGGATTTTTTAAGCGTTTTGTAACAGCCAATACTTATGTGCAATTAGGTTCGGGCAATGAACTCCGAAGAGACATTCAATATGTGGAAGTAGCTCCAGGCCTTGGTGTGTATGTTTGGAAAGATTTCAATGAAGATGGATTTCAACAGTTAAATGAATTTCAATTGGCTTCATTTGCAGATAAAAATATTGCCAATTTCATTAAAGTATTTTTACCGTCAACAAGCTTAATAAAAGTTAACAATACACAGTTTAGTCAAACCCTCAATATCAATACATTTTCAAATAGGAGGGCTACCGGTTGGAAGGCATTCTTTAATCGTTTTAGCGACCAAGCAGCCATGCGTATTGAAAGGAAAGTATTGTTGAACCAATCCAATGTATTTGCCAATGCTGTTAATTTTCAATTGGCAGATAGTAGCTTAATTAGTTTAAATTCTTTGTTTAGGAATACCTTGTTTTTTAACCGCAATAATCCCAAATATGGTTTAGATTTTGGTTTGAACCAACAACAAAACAAAAGCCTACAGACCAATGGATTTGAAAGCAGAAATAAAATGGAATATAGCCTTGGGGCAAGATTCAATTTAAGTGCAAATTGGTCGTTGGCAGCAACAGTAAATCAAGGAAAAAAGGCATATAGCTCTGAGTATTTTAGTCAGAACAATTACCAATATACCTACCAAGAATTGAAGCCTAAACTTACGTTTCAATTTCAACAAAAATGGCGGGTTGGCATTAATTATACCTATTCCGAATCTGTAAACTTACTAGAATTAGGTGGAGATAAAAGTAAGGTAGATGAAATGGGTGCTGAACTGAGGTATTCATTTGTTAAAATTGGGGTTATTTCTTTTAAATTCAGTTTGTACCAAGTTCAATTTAATGGCAATGTAAGTAGTCCATTGGCTTATGATATGTTGCAGGGTTTGAGCACAGGAAATAACCAATTATGGGGCATCAATTTTCAACAAAGAATAGGACAAAATTTACAAATTAATATGAGCTATGATGGCAGAAAGTCTGGCTTAGCGCCTATCATTCATACTGGAAAAATGGAGGCCAGGTATCTTTTTTAACTAGTCTGGCTTTGGCGCAATATTTTCTGTTTTATCTTCTACTTTATCTTCTACTTTATCTTCTACTTTACCTTCTGCTAATATGGTATGTAAATCTTGGGTATCGGATTTTAACCAAAACAGAAATAGCTTGTATCCTATAGAAAGAACAATGGCACCCGTAAATAAACCAATAAATCCAGAGAGTAAAAATCCGCCAATTACACCTAAAAAAATTACAAGCATTGGCACATGAGCACCCCTTCCCAGTAAAATTGGTTTCAAGATATTATCAGAAATGGCAACCCCAATAAAGTAGATTGTCCATAAAGAGGCCAATAAAGTAGATTCTACATTAAATAAGTAAATGATTG
>JBILJL010000155.1:0-5861 GCA_044377255.1 Bacteroidia bacterium | reverse complement strand
AAAAATATTTATGCAGTGGCAGCAGGTATTTGTCATGGATTAGGCTATGGCGATAATTTTCAGGCGGTATTGATGAGCAATAGCATCCGCGAAATGAAAAGATTTTTAAGAAACATAACAGATACTGATAGAAAGATTAACCATTCGGCATACTTGGGCGACTTGCTGGTAACGGGCTATTCGGTGCATAGTAGGAATAGAACTTTTGGCAATATGATTGGCAAAGGTTATACGGTTCAAGCCGCGCAATTGGAAATGAAAATGATTGCCGAAGGATATTATGCGACCAAAAATTTGCATGAGTTAAATGAAAAAATGCAAGTAAAGATGCCCATCATGGACACGGTATTTCAAATTATCTATGAAGGCAAATCTGCCAAAATCGCCATTGAAAAATTGAGCGAAAAGTTGGTTTAATCCCGCCGCAGAAAAGGGGAGTTATTTCCTCAACACCTCAAAATTTTGTTCCAAGCGTTCGCCATTTTCATCTACCAAAACCAATTGGTGCTTGCCGGGCGCGGGGCTTAAGCCCATTTGATGAAACTCTTGTGTGGTGCCCATGTATTTTTCATCTAGGTGCCAAAATATTTTTGTTTGTTTGTTTCTATGGGCTACTTCAAATATACATTTACCTGTGCTTCCATCTAACTCAATTGGAATGTAAATGCTGTTCGATTTCCTAGGGTAAATCATCTCCATGGTTTGCTGCATTTGATTGCCAGCACAATCACTTCTCCAAGGTGGCAAGCTCTTGTAGTTTGGATCATGGTTTTTATAATACCACTCCATTGCAGGTGGCAAAACAAACCAATTTGTGTGTTTCATTTTTGAAGGCGATTCACAATCACTGCTTACTCTATAACGCATGGTATTGTCTGTGTGAATCATTTGATGGTAATTGCAAATTGGAGCAGTGCTGGTTGAATTGGCCGCCCAAATTGTATCTATATTGTTGCAAAATCTTGAAGGCAAATAACCGCTTTCATGGCAGGTGGCTGTCCATTGCATATCATCATATGGCTGGCTGAACCAAGCTGAATAAGGCAGCAATTTAAAAATATCGAAGAGGATGGGAGCTGCAGTATAAATGCCTGTTAAGCCCGGCCGACCTTCACCATCGGCATTGCCTACCCAAACACAAACTACATTCTTTGGTGTGATACCTATAGCCCAACCATCTCTAAATCCAAAGCTCGTTCCTGTTTTCCATGCAATGCGTTTAGATGAGTTAAATTGGTTCCACAATTGTTCTTCTCCTGGTCGAACCAATTCTTGCATGGCCTCAAATGTATTGTATACAGCTCCTGCTTGTAAGTAAAAATTATCTTGTAGTGCTTGTAGGTTTGGTGTATTTTTATTGGCATTTGGTTCAAACAGAACCCTTGGTGCATGCAGGTCTTGCGTATTATATTTGCCACTATAACTACCATAATGATTGAGCATCCTTGCCAAGCTTGCATACACACCGCTTATTTCCCACATGCTATTTTCGCCTCCACCTAAAATGAGTGATAAGCCATAATGATCGGCCCCTTGGTTCAAACCTTTAATACCTAATTGTTTCAATAAGAAATAAAATCGCTCGTACCTATACTGCTGCAATTGCCGCACTGCGGGTATGTTCAACGACCGCGAAAGTGCTTTGTCTGCTGGTACTGCGCCATCGTAACGCAAATCAAAATTTTGAGGTGAATAACCTGCAACCTGTGTAGGAATATCTGCAATCATTGATTTGGGAAGTAACAAACCATCTTGCAACATGGCTGCATACAAAAGAGGTTTGAGTGTGCTACCCGGACTCCTATTTGCGGGAATCATGTCTACATAACTTTCTATTTCTGGATTCTCTGGATGAATAACATTGCCTGCATATACTTTTACATTGCCTGTTTCCACATCCATAACCAAGGCTGCACAATTATTAATTCCATTCGATTTAAGCACTTGATGGTGTTGCTCCAATATGTCATTTACCCTTTCTTGTAAGTTAATATCGATGGTGGTTTTTAATAAAGCAATATTGGAATTGTTGTTGCCCAACAAACCTTGTTGCAAAGATGCCAACAAGTTAGGGGCTAGGTTTGGCAAGGGTTTGGCCTGCATAGGTATTGGTTCTTGTTTTGATAAGGCACATGTTGGTGCATCAATCAATCCACTGGCTTCCATTTGATCCAATAACCTATCTCGTTTTGCCTTAAGGGCATTTCTATTTTTATCGGGTCGAACCAAAGAAGGACTATTTGGCAACACTGCTAAGCCTGCAGCTTCACCCCAAGATAGTTGCTCTGCGCTGCGTCCAAAATAGCGCCAAGCTGCGGTTTGTAAACCAACAACATTGCCTCCAAATGGTGCGTGGTTTGCGTAAAGCGATAGAATTTCTTTCTTGCTATAGCCAATTTCTAACCTAAAACTTAATATCATTTCATACAGCTTTTGAAAAATATTGCGGGGTTTATTTCTACTAATTCTTATCACTTGCATGCTAATGGTAGAGCCACCACTCACAATACTTCGGTGCTTCATATTTAAATAAACAGCTCTTGCAAATGCAATAGGATCAACCCCGGGATGGTAATAAAATCGCTTGTCTTCAAAGCATACTATGGCTTTGGCAAACTTATCTGGCACTGCTTCTTCTTCTTTAAAACGCCATTGTCCATCACTGGCAATTTTGGCTTGCAGTAGTTTTCCTTTTTGATCCAATAAAACTGTTGAATAGGGCTTATTGAAAAGAGGTTTAGTTAGGCTAAACCAAAATGCAAGGAGCAATATAAAACCTATCACCCATATGATGATTTTTCGGTTTTTAAAAAGGTTTATTGCTTCCATGAAGATACTTGGAAAAGGGTTTAGTTTTTAGGAACTACTTCCACCCATTTACCTGCATTTCTAGCTTGAACTTTTCCAAAATACATAGCCTCGCAATTAAAGCCTGGCAAATAAAATTTACCTAAATAAGATGCATTCAACAAAAGCACATAGGTAACTTTTTGCCTGGCTGCTAAATCAAAATGTGTATACACCCTATCGTCTCTAATATCCTGGTATCTTGGTACGCCGTACTTTGTATTTGTTGGATTATTATCCATCCTATTATTATGAATTTCCCAACCCGATGGCAACATTTGCGATAAAGCTAAATAGTTGTAATTGCCCATTAAACCAGGATTTGTAATGGTTACTTCTACTTTAAAATCGGTACCTTGTGTTATTTTGCTAGGGTCAAAAACTTGGTCTTGCATGGTCTTGTATACGATGTCCATTTTTAATCCATTTTCCAATGCTGTTTGCCTACCAATTTCTGGCTGACCACGAGTAATAATGGTAGTAAAAATGAGCTGACTACTTTTGCTTTTTAAGTTTAATTTTCCTCCTTCATCATTGGTAATTGGAAGCTTAATTTGTGCGTAGGCAGATTTGGTTTTGTAACTAACTGTTTTGCCATTTATGGTGTACTCAAATTCTAGTGATTTACCTTCACCATATTTACCTGTTAAGTTTGCAATTGCCATTAAAGAATAGGCTGTAGCTTGAGTGCTCAACCATCTTTCGCTGCTTAGGTTCATACATACTTTTTGAAGCAATGGAAATGCCTTTTCTTTTTCGTCTAAAAGAGTCAATGTTTCTAACATCATGGCCTCATCTCTTTCTGGTGAACCATAGGAGTATTCCATTTCAAAGGTATGTACATTGGCCACTGTTATTTTTTCATTCTTTATTATTTCTAAAGCCACATTTTTGTTTCCGGCCAAAACATAGGCAGCTGCTAATCTCCAACGCGAAGCAGAAGTTAAATTTGGTTCCTCTTTGAGCCTATTCATGGCACCCATTTCTGGCGCTTTGGCAAGCGCAAGTGTATATAAACGATATGCCTGAGTGGACTCTCCTATATGCTTGTTATTAGGCACCCAATTGTTGGCTTTGTTTTGTTGGAATTTTTTCCAAGCAGGTAAGAAATTAATTGGTAATGTATAACCTGCATTTTGAGCCTCAATCATAAAATGTCCGGCATAGTTTGTACCCCATTCATCGTTAGATTGTTCTCCTTGCCAATAACCTAAACCTCCATCAGGATTTTGAAAACTTTTGATCCTATAAATACCATCTTTGATGTTCTTTTCAATCTCATTTTTGCTGTTATCACTTAACTCCATTAATCGGTTCAAACCTAATTGAGGAAATACTGCTGATGTAGTTTGTTCAACGCAACCATAAGGATATTGAATGAGGTACTTCAATCGTTTTTCCAAATTAATAGGAGGCAAGGTGCTCACCTCAAGCGAGGCTGTGTTTGTGCCAGTTATTCCTGGCAACTCATAGCTAATATTCCATTCTTTGTTGGCCTCGAGTGTGCTTTGATAAATATTGTTTTCATAAGGATTAGGATTCTCTACTTGCAATTCAACCTCGGTTACCGCTTTTTCTGAACCTGAGCCAGCAATAATTTTAACCTTCGCAATACCCATTCCCTTTTTCACGCGTAAATCAAAATTTACTATCTCGTCGCCTATGTTTGTGAATTTAATTACCTTACTGTTTGATCCAACAAATTCTACCAATTCATTTCCAGTAACCTGCACATTTACTTGTTTGATGGCAGCATCCATTGCAAAAACAGTAACAGGTAATTTCACCTCTTCACCCGGGCGTAATACTCTAGGCAGAGTGGCCAAAACCATCAGTGGTTTTTTAACGGGCACTGCCTTTTCAGCAAATCCGTATGCACCTTCATAGCCCGCCACTACCATCACCCTTACTGAACCAACATAATCGTTGATATTGATTTGGTGAGAATTTGTTTTGCCTTCTGTAAGGTGAAATGGCCCGATAAACTTAACTGTTGTCTTAAATCTTTTGGCTTTGTTGGCACCCGATTTTCTATTGATTCCTTCGTCGCCACCTATGCTCAAAATCTTATTGAATTCTGTTCCAAAGGCACCCATCACATAATCGTAGAGATCCCAAGTTTTAACACCTAAAGCTTCCCTTGCATAGAAATGACTATGTGGATCAGGGGTTTTAAACCTAGTTAAATCAAGTAAGCCTTCATCAACCACGGCCAAAGTATAGGTCATGGCTTTTCCATTGGCTTCCGAAATATTGATGGTGTTGTTTACATCCGGACTAATTTGCGAAGCCATTGCAATAACAGGAGCCAATTTTGTTATGGGGTCTTCTACTTTAATAGCCATCATGCCATACATGCGAATAGGTAAATCGTTTAAAATTTGCGCATGCGGTTGCACCAATGTTACATGGGCATACACATTAGGCATCATGTTTTTGTTGATGGTAAAGCTATAGGTGGTCTGACCTTTTTGGGCTTCTATCCAATGTGTTTCTAAAACTTCCGTGCCCGATTCAATGCTCAGTAATGCTCTTCCAGCCTGCGGAGTTGGGATGGTGATGGTTGCTTTTTCGCCAACTTGGAAACTGTTTTTATTGAGTGTAAAAGTTAGCATGGCAGCTTCCATAGAATTGTCTCTATCGCCTCTGCCTGCCCATCCTGGCCAGTCGGCATAGAATACTTTACCGGTGCTATGGCCTTGTTCATCGGTAACTATCATGAGGTATCTACCCCAATCTGGGTAGCTTAATTTAAAATTGAATCTACCAATACCATTGTTTAGCGTAATTTCCTTTTCCATGATATTGTTATACTCTTCGCTGTTGGCATAAGAGCTAATATCATAGTCGTTTTTATCCCACCACCAACGCCAATTGATTTTGTATAGGCGGGCCATTGCTTTTCTTGCACCAATCACATTTGTGCCATCTGGGTTTACACAAACAACTTGAACGGAATGCGTGGTATCGGTAAGCAACATACCTCTTGCCGCATCTCCCTTTGGCATTCTTAA
>JBILJL010000154.1:0-5879 GCA_044377255.1 Bacteroidia bacterium | reverse complement strand
TTCACCAAAAAACCAACTGCTTTTACATTCAATAAATCACATTGCTCTTTTTCCAATTCGCAAGCATCCACGTTGGTCATGGCTGCCGTATTAATAACAACATCTGGTTTGTGCTTTGCTATCACTTCTTTAACCTCAAACTCATTTGTGATATCAAGCAAATCAAAAGTATAACCATCTTTTATTGGAAAGCGATTTTCACCTCTTGCTGTGGCAATTAAGCTAATACCATCATTTCCTTTGTAAAGTTCAATTAATTTCTGACCCAAAAGTCCATTGCTACCTGTTATTAATACTTTCATATTTTTAAGCTACACATATCGCCGCAATATCTGTAAAAAGAAATGATTTTTTCTGCTTACAAACTACAAGCAAAAAGCTGATGAACCTTAAAGGCCCAATTCCCGCTGTTTTCTTGGTATTAGTGATTGCTAAACTTTATCCAGTAAATAAGATTTTTAAGCCTGCTTGCCTTTGCTTATTTTAAATAGCAAAAAAGATTTGGTTCAAACCGACAAAAATCTGCCACTCTGTCATAAAAACCCTTATATTTGCCAATTGAAAAGAAGCGTAAATGAAAGGAATAGTATCAGAAAATACATCGGAAACAGCAGTAAGAAAATTATATATTGAAACCTATGGTTGCGCCATGAACTTGGCAGACAGCGAAGTTGTAGCCTCCATTATGGCTAATAAGGGCTATCAAACTACCCAGGAAATGAAGGATGCAGATATCATTTTTGTGAATACCTGCGCCATTAGAGACAATGCAGAAGCACATGTTTGGGGTAGGTTAAAAGAAATGCGCCCATATAAGCGAAGCAAACCCGATATGATTATTGGTGTTTTGGGTTGTATGGCAGAGCGCTTAAAAACGCAATTGTTAGAAAAAGAACAAATTATTGATTTGGTGGTTGGCCCAGATGCTTATAGAGATATTCCGCAACTGATAACCCAAGTGGAAGAAGGTCAGAAAGCTGTGAATGTTTTGCTTTCTAGAGAAGAAACCTATGCAGAAATAACACCTGTAAGATTGAGTTCAAATGGAGTAACAGCCTTTATCAGCATCATGCGCGGTTGCGACAATATGTGTTCTTTTTGTGTGGTGCCATTTACCAGAGGCAGGGAAAGGAGCAGGGATTCCAAATCTATTGTTCAGGAAGCCATTGAGTTGCACCAATCTGGGTATAAAGAAGTAACTCTTTTGGGGCAAAATGTAGATTCTTACAAAGAACAAGATGAAGCAGGAAATATAGTTTGTAACTTTGCCAATTTGCTTGAAAAGGTGGCATTAATAGCACCAGATTTAAGGGTAAGGTTCAGCAGTTCGCATCCAAAAGACATTACAGATGAGGTATTGTTTACCATGAAAAAGTATAGCAATATTTGTAAGCATATTCACTACCCTATTCAATCTGGCAACTCTCGGGTTTTAAATTTAATGAACCGAACCTACGACAAGGAATGGCTCATAATGCGTTTGGATAAAATCAAGGAAGTAATTCCAGGCTGCGGAATTTCAACAGATGCCATTGCAGGATTTTGCACTGAAACAGAAGAAGAACACCAAGATACTTTGGAAATGTTTCAATATGCCAAATTTAATTTTGCCTTTATGTATCAATACAGCGAAAGACCAGGAACATTGGCTGCTCGCAGATACACTGATGATATACCAGCAGAAGTAAAATTGAGGAGATTACAAGAAATTATTAAGGTTCAGCACCAAAATAGCATGGAGTTAAACAGTGCACAAATTGGAAAAGTGCTGACTGTTTTAATTGAAGGATTTTCTAAACGTTCGGAAGATGATTTAAGAGGCCGAAGCGATGAAAATGCCTTGGTTTTATTTCCCAGAGAAAACTACCAAAAAGGGCAATATGTGAAAGTACTCATTGAAAGAAATACCCAAACCAGTTTAATTGGAAAAGTTGTTGAATTGGTTTTACATCCATAGAACATGCAAAAGCAAGTTGCCTTTTTTCAAACCTGGAATGATTTCTTATACAAGTACCACTTGTATTACAGAAACCTGAGTGAGAAGGGTAAGTTACGCTTTGCAAAAAGGGTGGAATCGGTATTGAACAATGTAGAAATTATAGGAAAAGAATCTCTTGAAATAAATGACGAAATTCGAATTTTAGTGATTTCAAATTTGGTTGAACTCACCTTTGGCTTAAAAGAATTTTGGCTTTATGGTTATGAGTATATTAGCTTATACCCAGAAGCATTTTTTGTTAAATCAAAGGGAGACGCTGTTTCTGGATCTACTTACCAAAATAAAATAATTTCTTTGTCGTGGCAAGACTTTGCCATGGACCACCTTCATGCCAAAACAGGTAAAAACATAAGCCTTGCGCAATATGCATTGGCCTTGGTTAGAACAGTTTTCAACGGAAAACACTACGACTTAAAATTTGGAAGTTACCTAGATACTTGGTTCGAAATAATAAAGAAAGAATGTGCAGCAAAAGCTGACGGAACTTCTATGCAGCACCTCAATGAAAATGCAGATGATTTGCCTATTGTTTTTAGTAAATGCGTTGAAATGTTTTTTGAAAAGCCAGAATTATTCAAGAGAGACTTGCCTAACTCTTATGCGCATTTTTGTTTATTGCTGAACCAAAATCCATTGAACATTGCAGAAGATTATGCCTATAACAGAGAAGATTTAAATAAACGCAATTTGTATGAACCACTTCCGCAAAGCATACCCTACAATTTCAAATACAAACAATGGCATTGGACTTATAATTTTGTTTTCTTTGGACCCACACTTTGCCCTATGGTATTGTATTTTTTGCATGGTGCATTATTGGTTCAGCCCGAAAACATTGCGATATTTATTACCCTAGCTGGAATATTCATGGGAATAGTTTTATATGAACCATTGAAAAGAATGGATCTTTTTTACAACAGGTGGCTACTATTGGCTAACGGCATTTTTGGCTATAGCCCTTGTTTGGTAACATTTTTGCTTGTCATCAATCAAATACATGGGTATTCATTTTCTGCCAAGGAAAGCAAACACAAGATAGCAAGTTTTTATCAAAAAGTACAAACAAACAACCAAGATAACCCACAATCTATTACCTTTAATTTTAGCGATGAATACTTAATCAACTATCCTAAAGCCAGAACTTTTGAAAGTTTTGACATACCACCAACCAATACAATAACCTTATTTAACGGCGTAAATTACGAAATTAGGAATGGCCTTTTGGGTATTCCCATCATAACAAAAAGAGAACTATATTAATATGAACCTACAAGATATCAAACAAAGATTTGAAATTATTGGCAATTCGCAATTGCTTAATATTGCTTTAGAAACTGCTGTAAAAGTTTCGAGCACTGATATTACTGTTTTAATCAATGGCGAAAGTGGCGTTGGAAAAGAAGCCTTTTCTAAAATCATTCATGCTATGAGTAACCGGAAACACGGACCATTTATAGCGGTTAACTGCGGTGCCATACCAGAGGGAACCATAGATAGTGAATTATTTGGCCATGAAAAAGGATCATTTACAGGAGCGCATGAAACACGCAAAGGATACTTTGAAACCGTGAGTGGCGGTACAATTTTCTTAGATGAAATTGGCGAATTGCCGCTAGAAACTCAAGCAAGATTGCTACGTATTTTAGAAAGTGGTGAGTTCATTAAAGTGGGTTCGAGCAAAGTGCAAAAAACAGATGTACGAATTGTGGCAGCCACCAACAGAGATTTGATGGAACTTTCTTACAAAGGAAAATTTAGAGAAGATTTGTATTATAGGCTTTCAACTGTGCCAATTAAGGTACCAGCCCTGAGAGAAAGAAAGGAAGATATTCATTTGTTGTTTAGGAAATTTAGTGCCGATTTTGCAGAAAAATACCGTTCTAAACCAGTAGTTTTAGAGGGTGATGCTTTAAATATTTTACAGAATTATTCTTGGCCGGGAAATATCCGTCAGTTGAAAAATATTGCCGAACAATTGTCGGTTTTGGATGAAGATAAAATAGTGAATGGCTCAGAATTAACAAGGGTATTGCCAGCTGAAAAGCCAGGATTACCAATGCTTATTGGCTCTAATTCTCCAGAGCAACAATTTAGTGAGCGCGATATTTTTTATAAAGTGTTGTATGATTTACGCAAAGATTTGAGCGACTTAAAATCCATTGTTTTTGATTTGATGCAGAGCAATCAAACCAATCATCCTGGTGAACCCGGTAAAACTTTTAAAAGTAATTTTGTTAGAGAGGAGCAAAATCCAATTCCAACCAATCAAGGTTTTGTGAATATTCCTAACCCACCTGTAAATAATACCAACTCCCAAATCATTGATATTACCGAAGCCCAAGCAGAACCAGAATCACTGAGCATAGAAGACAAAGAAATTGAGTTGATTAGAAAGTCGTTAAAAAAACACAATGGCAAGCGCAAAAAGGCGGCACAAGAATTAGGCATATCGGAAAGAACTTTGTACAGAAAGATCAAGCAATATGATATGGAATAGTTTTTTTTGAAAAAAAAATAGTGGTTTAATTGCAATTCCTTATTTTTGTTTTCTACCTATGAAAGAAACTGGTATAGACTTATTGCAAATCCATTTAATGGAGCCAACTACGGTAATAACAAACCTTATTACTGGTGGCCTATGTCTATATTTTTTCAAAAAATTAACCCAGCAACCGGTTCAATTTAGCCTAGGTTCAAATTGGAAATTCTTTTTCTTGTACATGGGAATTGCCAGTATTATTGGTGCATTTACCCACGGCTTTAAATCTTATTTTGGCAACGACGACTATTATTATATTTGGTTGTTTATGAACTTATCTGGAATTCCATGTTCCTATTTTTTGCTACAAGCAAACATAGAATTGTCGAAACTAAGTCACAACCTCAAACAAATTTTAAAGAAATTAAGTATTATACTTACTGCCGCTCTTACCATACTGGTAATTGGTTTAAACGACTTCCTATTGATAAAAATCAATGCTGGCTTCGTTATCTTATTAACGTTGTATAACCACCTGAAACGTTATAATGAAGGGCACCAAGGTAGTGGATTTATTTTAGCAGGTTTCTTGGTAAGTACGCTTTCAATTGTGGTTCACACAACCCAATTCTCATTGAGCGATTGGTTTAATTTTAAAGACATCAGTCATGTAATCATGAGCATTAGTTTGTACATCATTTTTTTAGGTGTAATGCTCAAAATGAAAGTGCATGAATTATCCATAAATAAAAAAGCCACTTTTTAAGTGGCTTTTTTATTCAATCTAACATATTTTTTTAACGCTTTTCTTCGTTTGTGCTGCAAATTTACATTTTGGTAGCGTGTGACTTTACACAAGCATCGCCGCATGATTTGGCGCACTCTTCGGCAGTTTTACAACCTTTATCGCAACCTTCCATGCAAGAGCTTCCCATTTTAGTTTTGCACATTTCTTTGCATTTAGCTTCATCAAATTTACCATCTGCACCATACATGCTTTGGCACATTTCTTTTTCTTCGGCACTGCATCCAACGCTATCGCAATAGGCTGCACATTCTTCTTTACTCATGGTTTTGCACAGGCTCATATCGCATTTGCCCATATCCATACCGCTATTAGTCGACATCATATCACCACAACATTCCATTTGTGCACCATTCATTTTCATACCTTGTTCACTTGTCATACCGCCTTCTACAGCTATATAAGGAGCAATTACTAGAGATACAATTGACATCAGTTTAATTAAAATATTCATAGAAGGACCAGAAGTATCTTTAAATGGATCTCCAACAGTATCTCCAGTTACAGAAGCTTTGTGTGGTTCAGATTTTTTGTAGAACATTTCACCGTTGATCATCACTCCTTTTTCAAATGATTTTTTGGCATTGTCCCAAGCA
>JBILJL010000153.1:0-5901 GCA_044377255.1 Bacteroidia bacterium | reverse complement strand
CAACATGCTCTTTAGGAACATTCTTTATTTTTTTCCACTCACCTTGAAGTTCTTTTAATTTCTTCAATGAATTAGAAGTTTCTTCCGATTCATTTAATTTTTTAATCTCTTCAAGAATGGCTTCTTTTTTATTTAGGTTATCAAGGCGTTCTGCCTCTTGGCGTTTGCGTGCGTCGTCTTTGCGCTGTTTGAGCTCATTGAATAAAGCATTAAATTCCTCTTTGCTACTATCGCCGCGGAATTCAAAACCATCCTTGTCGCCGCCATCTTCAATAAATTTTGCTAATGCTTGGGCTTTTTCCTCAGAAAAATGAATATCTAAATGAGGCTTAATAACCTTAAAAAGCATGATTGCTTCTTCTAACTCTTTTTCTTTAGAGGCTTTTAAAGCTGCTTCTAATAACTCTGCTTTGGAAAAACTGGCAAAATCTGGCAATTCTTCCACTGCTTCCAATTCGTGCTCTTCAGCAGAAAGTTCTGGCAAATCCATGCTAGTTTCAACAGGTGTAATTGTTAAAGCAGGTTCAACAATTTCTTCTAACACGGCAGATACTGCAGGAGGAGTTTCTACAACTTCGCTTGCTTGAGGCATTTCGGCCACAGGCAATTCAGGAGTTTCTTCAACAACATTGTTAGCTTCAGCAATAGCTTCAACTATTACTGGTTCGGTAGGGTTAACCTCTGGAGTATTCACTTCCATTGGTTCATTAGTTACATTTTCCAACTCAGGATTCATGATAAAATTTCTTTCAAATTCAATAAGGGCATCAAAAATAACCATAAATACAATATTTTTGTGCTTGTATTTCTTGAAAATTATCCGTTAATGCCAATCAAACTCATTGAATGTCCGCGCGATGCCATGCAAGGTATCCACCAGTTTATACCCACCGAGGTAAAAGTGAGGTACTTAAACCAGCTGTTGCAGGTAGGTTTTGATACCCTCGATTTTGGTAGTTTTGTATCGCCCAAGGCCATCCCTCAACTCCGCGATACTACTGAGGTTTTGAGTCAATTGAATTTGGGTTTGGTTCGAACCAAATTGCTGGCAATAGTGGCCAATTTAAGAGGCGCAGAAGAGGCCTGTAAATTTCCCGAAATCCAATATTTGGGCTTCCCTTTTTCTATCTCCGAAACTTTTCAGCAGCGCAATACCAACTCAAGTATTGAAGAATCTTTTAAAACTGTTGCCGAAATGCAAAATTTGGCTGTAAAGCATGGCAAAGAATTGGTGATTTATATCAGCATGGGCTTTGGAAACCCTTATGGCGATGTTTGGAATGCAGATTTGGTGGCACAATGGGTAACAAAAATGGATGCATTGGGTATTCGCATTTTAAGTTTAAGTGATACCATCGGTATAGCAGATCCAACAAGTATATCTTATATATTTTCCGAGCTGATCCAACGCTTGCCGTATATTGAGTTTGGTGTTCATTTGCATACCACGCCCGATACTTGTGAAGAAAAAATTGCCGCCGCATACGAAAGTGGTTGCAGGCGCTACGATGGTGCCATCAAAGGCTTCGGCGGCTGCCCAATGGCTACCGACAAGCTCACCGGCAATATGCCCACCGAAAATATCATCCATTACTTTGATCAAAAAGGAATAGAAACCGGCATTAATAAAGTGCAATTCGCTCAAAGCATGTTAATGGCGAATGAAGTGTTTCCTCTATCCTAAGGAATATTTTCGTCTAAATAAACTCATCACTATTCACTTTTAACTTTTCACTTCTCACTTAAAACTTTATACTTTACACTTTACACTTTTCACTCCTTCACAAACTCATACCGCTCATAATCTATAAAGTCATTCACCTTAACTGAAATAGATTTTACTTCTCCATTTTCCATGGTAAAAGGTAATACTTCAATGCCATTTGTAATGTCTGAATAGGTGCAAAGAAACTGGTTGTTGCCTAGGTAAGCCAAGCTGCCAATATTGTTTGGGTGGTGTTCAAAATACATATTTAGCTTGCCTTTCTCTAGCTTCATATCCATTTTGCCATAGACTGAGTTTTTGTATGATCCAACAAATTTTGCAAGAGCAATAGGAGTAAGGGTGTTTTTTGAGGCCAATGTAATTAAGCTATCCAAGTCCTTCTTTTCTGCTGCATTGCCTGGCGCTGAGCGGTTAAAATAGATCTCACTCATATTTCTATACGGTACATTTAAGTAGGCTTCAATTACTTGTTTTACCAATGCATCATACAAGGAGTTGGCATCCGAATTGGTATAAACAATTACACCTAAATTGGCTTCTGGAATAAACTCAGTTTTGGTAACAAATCCGTTTGCACCACCACTGTGTTCCCACACACGTTTGCCATGGTAATCGTAGCTGTTCCATCCTAAACCATAGTTGGCAAAATGCTTGGTAGGGAATAAGCGAGAATTGAAATCATTGCTCACCATTTGCGATTTACGGGTTTCTTGCAATACCTTAAATGGCACTACTTGCCTGCCATTATACCTGCCACTATCCAATTGCATCAACAACCACTTGGCCATGTCTGCTACACATGAATTGATACTTGCCGATGGACCCATGTTTTCAATGTTTGTTAAGGTCATCACCTTTAAGCCTCCTTTATAAAGGGTATGTGGTTTACAGGCATTGGCATCATTCAACATCATTTGATAACTGGTGTTGGTATGGGTCATGCCCAATGGCGAAAAGAAGTTTTTTTCTAGGTATTCGTCCCAAGAAACATTAGTAACAATAGGTATAATTTCACCAGCGGTAATATAGCCTGCGTTGCAATAACCGTATTTATACCTAAAGGGGTTTACAGGTTTGGTTCGAGCCATGCCTTCTATAATTTCTTTTCTGCTAAGTGTACTTCCCCAATTCAAAAAATCGCCTTGAAAGGTACCAAGGCCAATTCTATGGGTAAGCAAATCTCTAACGGTGCACAATTCAGTTGAGGTTGGTTCATACAGCTTAAACCAAGGCATGTATTTGGTAACTTTGGCATCTAGCGATAACTTCTTTTCATAGTCCAACATAGCTATGGCAGTTCCAGTGAAGGCCTTACTATTACTGGCTATTTGAAATTGGGTAAATTCATTTACCGCATTGTTTTCTGTGGTTACTGCATCTTTTCCCTTGTTAGGAGCAAAGGCATTTTTAACGCCATAGCCTTTGGTTACAACCACTTTTCCATCCTTAACAATTGCAATAGCTAAGCCCGGTACTTGCCACCTTTGCATTTCTCTTTTTACGTATTGATCCAAAGAATCGCTAACAAATGCTGGTTGCGCAGAGGCCTGAAGGGCGAGGATAAGAAATACTAAAATGCTTAAAAGGGAGGTTGTAGTTTTCAT
The DNA here is from genome assembly GCA_044377255.1 of Bacteroidia bacterium. Classification (GTDB taxonomy): domain Bacteria; phylum Bacteroidota; class Bacteroidia; order UKL13-3; family UKL13-3; genus B1. The sequence goes on along the minus strand of JBILJL010000153.1, from coordinate 2,571 downwards.
TTGAATATTTTTCAATGCTAAGGTATAGCAAGTAATTCATATTTCAAAAGTTATTTGGTTCGAACCAAAATAGCAATTATGAAACTGCTGATAGCTGTGGTTTGTGGTAATTGAATAATGCAGTTTTCCAATCTCTTTCGCCAGTATTTACCTTTGCTTGAAGTACATTTAGGATAGAATACAAGCCAAAATAAGTTCTATTGATATAAAGGGCATGTTGAGAGCCTCTGCCTTCCTTTGATTTTTTAAGTTCATCCATTTTACTCACTTCTTCGCCCAAGGCATAAATTTTATCAATGTACTCATTGTTACCAAAGTCAAACGAGGGCTCCACAAAAGGGGTTGCCAGTAGCTTGGTCATTTTCAAAAATGCATCGGTAATAATTTGCTGCACTTCTTTGGTGTCGTTGGCATTGATGATCTCTTGTTGAGTCATAATTTTTTTAACAATTCCAGGTTCTTCCAACAGTTCATTCACCAATAAGGCAAAGTAATTGTAATAAAAATCTTCTGGAATCTCTTTCACACAACCAAAATCTATCACCCCTAATTTGCCATTCTTTTGCATTAAAAAGTTGCCTGGATGTGGGTCGGCATGAACCGATTTTAACTCATGTACTTGAATATCGTAAAAATCCCACATGGCCTGACCAATTCTATTTCTCTCTTCTTGCGAAGGATTAGTTTTTAAATAATCATCTAAGTGTAAACCTTCCATCCAATCCATGGTGAGCACACGTTTAGAGGTATATTCTTTGTAATATTTTGTGAATACTAAATTAGGAATGTGCGCGCAGGCTTCGGATATTTCTATAGAGCGCTTGTATTCTAATTCGTAATCTGTTTCCTCTAATAACTTGCCTTCAACTTCTTTGATGTATTTTTCGAGCTCTTTTTCATTCATATCAAGCAACCTAAATGCAATAGGTTTAACCATGCGTAAGTCACTTTTGATACTTTCTGCTACGCCCGGGTATTGTATTTTAATGGCAATTTTTTTTTGGTTCAAAACGGCCTCGTGAACCTGACCAATACTTGCGGCATTGCAGGCTTTCATGTTAAATTGCTCAAAAATTTCTTGGGGTGCTTTGCCAAAACTTTTAATGAAAGTTTGTACAATTAGCGGACCAGATAGGGGAGGCGCATTGTATTGTGCCATTTGAAATTTGTTGGTGTATTGGCGTGGCAAAATGTTTTTTTCCATGCTCAACATTTGGGCTACTTTTAACGCTGAACCTTTTAATTCGCTCAGTGCATTGTAAACATCTGTGGCATTATCCTCGTGCAATTCTTCTCTACTCAATGAAGGATCTACCATTTTTTTTGAGTAGTGCTTGATATAATTTCCGCCAATTTGCGCACCCGTTTTCACAAAGCGCATGGCTCTTTCTACCTTCGAAGAAGGTATGCTATTTTGTTCCATGTTTATTTATTTTGGAATATAAACTTTCCAAAGTCGAATAGAGAATCTAAAGGTGATTTACCCATTAAATCGAAAGCTAGGTTCACTGATTTTTCAATGGCGACATCTGTTTTTTCGAAATTTGGACTATCGTCTTTCAGCCAAAAATTCATCACAAAAAAGAAGTTCATCCACAAACCATCTTTATATTTTTCACTTAAGAATTTGCGGTCTTCTATTTCTTTGCTTCCTATGGCTTGGTTGGTTATTGAGTTTGCCCACTCTATGAAATCATGGCGAAGCAATTTTAGGAAATTAGGGAATTTAGGCATTGGAAAATGATCTTGTTTTCTATCGAACAACATTTTCACAAAACTTCTATTGCCTTTTAAAGCTTCAATCCAAGCAAAATAAATGGCCAATATTTTTTCTCTAGCCGAATAGCTAGCATATAACTCAGATTTTTCTGTTTGTTCCCTAACTTGTTCAAACCAATATTGAAATATGGCCATTTCTACTGCTTCCAAGGAAGAAAAATAGGTATAAAAATCTTTTTCTTCCATGCCCAATTCCTTGGCAAATGCATATACATTGCTTGGAACTTTACCTGTTTCAAGACATTGCTTGATGTAAGTTGAAATAATTTGATCTTTCATATAATTGATGGATGTTTTTACTGAAATATTTTATACACCAATAGAAACACTAGGCCGCCTTAAATTGTTTTAGGTTTTTAAAGAAACTAAATAAGATAATCTTTGCTAATTGGACCCTCATTGAATAGGAGGTCCAGGATAGAAAGGTTGGCTTGAAATGGGTATTTATCGGCAAAAACTTGAAAATAAGGTTTCTCCTTGAGCAGTTCCAAATTGCTTGGAGTTGCCTTAGCATTGAATTTATATCTATAATCTGTCACGTTATCTGGTATTGGTTCAAAACGAGTATTAAAAGTTATTTCTTTTTCTATTTTGAGCATTTTAAACAAAAGTTTTAGAAGGGCTAAATTGTGTTCGAATAGCTTAATAGGTTCACTTTTAAAAAAAAACTTTTCTAATTTATCTCTGTAAAATAAAAAGAAGGCAGATTTGCCATAAGCCGCGCAAATTGCTAGCCAATGCTGCCTTCGCCAAGGCTCATTTTCTTGTGTTAAAATTTCTGATATAAGTTGT
>JBILJL010000005.1:0-26412 GCA_044377255.1 Bacteroidia bacterium | reverse complement strand
AGTTTTTGAATGGGTAAAAAAGAAGGGTTCGGCGGCAAACTTGTAAGCCTGAATAAACAAAGTGATGATTATAGATAATTTGTAATTGGCTGCAAAAATTCCGTTCATTGCCTTAGCCTCCTCTGGATCTGGCCAAATATACCTTAGCATAGCTCTACTTAAGGTTTCATTAATCATTCCAGCAAAGCCAACCCAAATCATTGGTATGGCATATTTCATCATAAGTTTCCATTGCGCATAATTAAAGCCAAATGTAATGCCTAATAATTCTTTGCTCAACAACAAGGTGGTAATAACACTTGCAAAAAGGTTCGACAAAAAGATGCTTTCAATACCTAATCCTGACTCAAATAATGGCAAGGTTACTCCCTGCGTTTTTAACCAATAAGGAGCCAACAACAAAAAATATAAATTGAGCAATACATTGGTAAAAATATTGATGTTCTTTATTAAGGCAAACCTAACAGGCTTGCATTGGTGCCTAAGCAGCGCAAAAGGGATTGCACAAAGGCTGTCAAAAAACAAAATGCCTACACAATAATAAATATATTGGGGCTCATTACCATAGCCTATTCCTGTTGCAATTTGCTGCCCAAATCCCAAAAATAAAAGGGCAAAAATACCAGATACGCCAAGCACAGAAACCAATGCGTTGGCATAAACCTGTTTGCTATTTTCTTTTTCGGCAAACCTAAAAAATGTAGTTTCCATGCCGTGAGTTAACAAGATGTTAAAAAACGACATATACGCATAAAACTCTGCGTTTATGCCATATTCTACTTGGGTAAAAACCCTGGTATAAATAGGCACCAATAAAAAGTAGAAAAACCTACCTGCTATTGTGCTTAAACCATAAACGGCCGTTTGCCCTGCTAATTTTTTAATACTACTCAAGTATGCAATAATAATAAATTTTACGCAATTTGCTGATTAAACGGGCTATTTACATTACCAATAAAAAATACCAAGCATTCCCTTATTTTCGTTCAATAATAAATGAAAGATAAAAGAACAAGCTTTCCGTTAAAACAATTGGTAATTTTATGGCTAATTTGTTTTGTTACATACTATACCCATGCCCAGCAAGCCGACGAAGAATTGGCTGCCCAGTATTTGAGCAATAAGGAATACAACAAGGCTTCAGATATGTATGAAAAGCTGTTGAATAAAAATTCAAAGTCGATGTATTTTTACGACAACCTGTTAAAATGCTATTTGGCTCAGGAAAATTATACAGACGCGCAAAAATTAGTTAAAAAGCAAAGCAAAAAATATGAAAAGAATAGCTTTTATAAGGTAGACCAAGGATATCTGTTAAAACTACAAAAAGAAAATCAAAAAGCAGCAGCATTCTTCAATGGTTTGATCCAAAAAATGCAGCCCACAGACAATGAAATATATGAATTATCTAAAGCCTTTGAGAAACGCAATGAAAAGCAATTTGCCATTGAAACCTTTTTAAAAGGAAGAAAAATACTGCACAATGATTTAATGTTTGCTAGCGAATTAGCAAGCCTATACACAGAAACCCATGAGGTTCCTGCCATGATAGAGGAGTACTTAAATGTACTTGTTTTGGACCAAAGTTATGTTTCGGAAGTGCAAGGTTATTTACAAAATTCGCTGCAATCCAAAGAAGAATACGATATACTCAAACTGGCCCTCCAGAAAAAAGCCAAACAATACCCAGAATTCACCACATTTCCTGAGATGCTTATTTGGCTGCATGTGCAACGCAATGAATACGAATTAGCATTATTATATGCCAAAGCCATAGATAAAAAATACAAGGAAGATGGTCGCAGATTAATTGAGTTAGGATTTTTGGCAACAGCAAACGAAAAATATGATGCCGCCATCTCAATTTACAAACAAGTGGAGCTTTTGGGAAAAGATAAAACCTATTATGCAATGGCTAAAAACGCAGAAATAGAAGCAAGATCTAAGAAAATTCTTGGGGGCAATTATTTGCAGGAAGATTTAAAATCGCTTGCCAATGAATATGATTTGCTACTCCAAGAATTTGGAAGAAACCCAAATATGGCAAACACCATGCGTAACTTGGCAAATTTACAAGCATTCTATTTAAACAATTACGCAGAAGCCATTAAAGATTATGAAGAAATAATTAATATGCCAAGAGTAGATAGAAACTTATTGGCCAACTGCAAATTAGAGTTAGCAGATTTCTATGTAATGAAAGGGGAAGTTTGGGATGCCATGTTACTTTATGGCCAAGTAGATAAAGATTTTTTACAAGAACCATTAGGGCAAGAAGCCAAATACCGAAATGCAAGATTAAGCTATTACCTGGGAGAATTTGAATGGGCAAAAGCTCAATTGGATATATTAAAAACCGCCACAACTCAATTAATTGCCAATAATGCCTTAGAACTTTCATTATTGATTCAAGACAATACAGTTGATAGCAATACAGAGCCACTTCATTATTTTGCGCAAGCCGACCTAAACTTTGTTCAGAACAATGACAATGTTGCCCTATCAAAACTCGATAGTATCAATATTTTGTTTCCTAAACACAGTTTATCTGACGACATCTTGTACAAGAAAGCAAAAATTTATTTCAAGAAAAAAGACTTTAATCAGGCTGCAAAATATTACCAAATAGTGGTGAACGAATATGGCTCAGATATTCTTGGAGACAATGCATTATATGATTTAGCCCGTTTGAACCAAAACCAATTGAGCAACCCTGAAGAGGCAAAAAAACTTTACGAAAAGTTTATAGATACTTACCCAGGAAGTTTCTTTTTAACAGATTGCAGAAAACAGTTTCGCCTTTTGCGTGGCGATCAATTAAACTAAAAATATGATTATTTATAACGTTACTATCAATGTTGAAGACGACATTCATGAAGCATGGTTAGATTGGATGTTACAGCAGCATATTCCTGATGTTATGGCCACTAATATGTTTTTGGCTTACAAAATTATGCGAATAATCAGTAGGCAAGAAGATGAAACTGGCCAAACTTATGCTATTCAATACCAAACCGAAAGTATAGATAAGTACAACCAATACCAGCAAGAATTTGCACCGGCATTGCAGGCAGATACGCAAAAAAAATTCGGAGGAAAATTTGTTGCCTTCCGAACCCTGCTAGAAGATTTATAGTACCTATAAAACTATTGCAAACATTTGGTTGAATGATCAAGATAATAGCAATTTTCAAGCGTGTTACTTTGGCACAACAAATTATAGGAAGGTCAATAGCAAAGCCATTAATTTTAGAGTGAGTAGGAAAACAGAGCTAAAATTTTAGCTATATTTCTTTTCTTAGGCGTGCTACAGGTATATTCATTTGTTCCCTGTATTTTGCAACAGTTCTTCGAGCAATATTGTATCCCTTTTCTTTCAAAATATCCATTAAACGCTCATCCGGTAGGGGTTTATTCTTCTCCTCAGATTCTATGGCCTCCTTTAAAATTTTCTTCACTTCTCGGCTACTTACTTCTTCGCCATCATCTGTTTGAATGCCTTCACTAAAGAAATACTTTAAGGCAAAAGTACCCCATTCGGTTTGAACATATTTACTATTTGCAACCCTACTGATTGTTGAAATATCCAAATTGGTTATTTCTGCAATATCTTTCAATATCATTGGGCGCAAAAAAGATTCATCACCTTCTTGAAAGAAACTATATTGAAACTTAAGGATTGCATTCATGGTTAGCAATAAGGTATTGTGCCTTTGTTTTATACTGTCGATAAACCACCTGGCCCCATCTAATTTCTGCTTAATAAATTGAGCAGTATCTTTTTGCTCCCGGGTAGGTGATTTAGCGCCATCAAAACCACGAAGGGTTTCAAGGTAGTTTTTACTAATTCTTAAATCTGGTGCATTTCTGGAATTGAGGTGAACGGTAAGTCTTCCCAATTCTTCAATCAGAATAAAATCAGGTGTGATATATTGAGTAGCCGAATTGTCTATTGCCTCTCCAGGCTTAGGATTCAGTCTAGTAATAATATGTATTACGTCTTTGAGATCTGACTCACCTATTTTCAGTGACTTTAACAGTTTATCATAATGCTTCTTGGTAAAATCATCAAAATAATTGGTGATGATTTCTGCTGCAATTTTTACATTTGGTAAACTTTGATCTTTGCGTTTCAATTGAAGTAACAAGCATTCTTGTAATGAGGTTGCGCCAATACCTGCAGGTTCCAAGGTATGAACCTTAATAAGTACCTTTTTTAGCTCTTCCTCATTCGAGTCAATGTTGATAGAAAAAGCCAAATCATTTGCTATGGCCAATAACGACCTTCTTAAATAACCGTCATCATCAATTGAGCCAATGATTTGATTGCCTATTGCTAACTCCTTTTCATCTTCTGCAATTGCAGAAAACTGCTCCATAAGCTCTTCATGAAAGCTATGTGTTTCTGCCAATGGCCTTTCCTTTTTCTCCTCATCTCCTTCATCACTCAAATGAAAGCCATCAGGGTCATATTCATCGTTCACGTAATCTTTTACATCAAATGATTCATCGGCCAAATAATCATCAACAGTTAAGTCTTTTTTTTCTTCTTCTGGAGTGGCCAATTCTGTTTCAGATATTGGGGCTGTTTCATCAGGGGCTGCATCAGAATCTGCAGCTTTTAATAATGCAGGATTTTCAATCAACTCTTGGTCTATTCTTTGAAGTATATCCACAGAGTTTAACTGCAGCAGTTTAATAAACTGAATTTGCTGCGGTGATAGCTTTTGTAACTGACTTTGTTGTAATCCTTGTTTTAACATGTTCTTCCTGCGAAATTAATAAAAAAAGTTGTGCGCAGGAAAGGTTTGTTTTAAACGGCTATGAAAAATGTTTCATTGATACTACCTAACTGACAATGAATTCAGAAATAGGAAACTTTATCCCCAGTAAGCTTACATCAAATATTATATTTTTTTTATTTTTCTGTGAAATGTTTAAAAAAGGAGGCATATAATATTTTTAGAAAAACACTTCATAAAGTAGAAATACTGGATTTTAATTAAATTTTAAGGATTGAGAACCAATGAAAAGCACTAATTTGCGCTTTCATGCTTAAGCACCTCATTCATTTGCTCTACCCAAACCTCTGCGTTTCCTGCAATAAGAGTTTGGTTCAAACAGAAAAATATTTGTGTTTAGGCTGCCAGCTGCAATTGCCAGAAACCAATGACCATTTGCAAAAAGAAAATGGGGTAGAAAAAACTTTGTGGGGCAGAATACCTTTTGAAAGGGCTTTTTCGTTTCTATTTTTTAACCAACAAGGAATTACTCAAAAGCTATTACACGAGCTAAAATACAGAGGAAATGAAGATTTAGCAGTTTTTCTAGGCCAGTTATATGGCTCCAGACTTCAAAAAACAATAGAAAGTCATGGAATTGATGCAATAGTTGCTATTCCTCTGCATAGTAGTAAAATGAAAAAAAGAGGTTATAACCAAAGTTTGGCTTTCGCCAATGGCATCTCTGAAATTTTAAAAATAGAAAACTTAAGTGATTCGGTTTATCGTAATAGAGCAACTGATACCCAGACAAAGAAAAATAGAATTGAAAGATGGACAAATGTTGATCAAATTTTTAGCGTAAAAAACCCCAACCAGTTTGAAAATAAACATGTTTTGTTAGTGGATGATGTAATAACTACCGGTGCAACTATTGAAAGTTGCGCAAGTGTTATTGTAAAAAATTGTAATTGTAAAATAAGCATTGCCAGTATCGCATTTGCTGCCTAAACTTGTAGTCATTTTGAAAATTAATAATTGTACCTTGGAATATAACTACCCAAAACATATGAGAAATATTTTTATAGTAGTTATTGCTTTTTGTATAGGTAATGTGCCCGCTTTTGGTCAATTTCAAACAGGTATTTACACAAGCAATCAGGCTGGTGTTTTGGGTGTTACTATAAACCCTGCAAATACTAATTATTTAAATAACGGCACCGATATTTTGCTGTTTAATTATTCAACAGCTATTTTGAATAATGGCTTTTATCTAGAAAGAAAGCCTATTACCAAAATTTTGTCTCCAAAAACAATAAATGCTTTTACAGACAAATCTGGAACAGACGGTGAAAGTATTAACCAAACATTTGATAGAATTTTTAACCTAAAAAGAAGCCTAAAAGATAAAAACTACATTTTTGCTGATGTTGCTTTTCATGGACCTTCGTTTTTAATAAATTATAAAAAACATTCTTTTGGGTTGTTAACTTCCTTTAAATCCAATTCGGGAACGGTTAATATGCCACCAGAAATGGCAACATTTATTTTAAAGGGCGCTGCTGCCTCAGAACTTCAAAGCAAAACTTTTTCATTAAATAAGGTAGCATCTGTTACCAATGTAAGCAGAGATATTGCTTTTAACTATTCTTATCAAATTGCTGAAACCTATTCAGGAATTCACAGACTCGGTATCACTGCCCATTATATTAAAGGGATAAATTCATTGGTTTTTCAGGATTTAGGAAACACCAAATGGACTTTTATTGGTGATTCTACTATTTACATGGAAGATGGCAACATCTTATACAATTACGCTGCTACAAAGTCGGCAAACGTGAGTGAATTGCTGGATAAAAGGGGCACAGGCTTTTCTTTTGATATTGGTTATACCTATGTAAAGAAGAAAAAATCAAGACCAACACGCATAACCAATTGTCCAAATATTCGCTTTTTAGGTAAGGTTAGACAGTTTCAAGAATATAAATGGAAAATGGGTGTGGCACTTATGGATATTGGTGTAATTAATTATACCACCCAAACTGTAACTACCCAATACAATGATGCTTACGGCCCTACTAAAAATTTGGACCAAGAATTTTACCTAGGAGTTTTTGCATTAGATAGAAAATTACGTGCTGATTTTTCTGGTAATCCTGGTGTCACTTTCAAGGCAGGAAAATCATTTTCACAATACACCGCAACAAGATTAAATGTTCAATTTGATTATTACTTTAGAGACAATATTTTCTTTGGATTTGCTGCTTCACAGAGATTACCTATACCTGGAGGCATTTCAATGTACGCACCAAATATCTTGAGTTTAAACCCTAGATATGAAAAATTAAAATATGAAATTGGGCTGCCAATTAGTTTAATTGAATACCAATACCCAGTTATAGGTTTAAACTTTAGAGTTGGCCCATTCTATATGGGAACAAATCATCTGCCTGAAATGATAGGATTGAGAAACATTAAAGGAGTGGATATTTACATGGGTTTAAAAATAAACCTATCCAATTTTAGAGGCGTTTAATTATTTAATTAAAGCGGTAATTTCATTACTCAAAGGGGTGGTACCTGAGGAGAAATAACTTAACCATTTTCCATTTGGATCAATCAGAATTTTATTGAAATTCCATTTAATGGTGGCATCACTTACTCCATTCAAGTTCTTATTGGTTAACCATTGATAAATAGCATTGGTATTAGATCCTTTCACATCAATCTTTTCTGTTAACAAGAATTTTACCCCATAATTTTTTTGGCAAAAACTGGCAATCTCATCAGCTGATCCTGGCTCCTGTCCCATAAATTGATTACATGGAAAACCAATAATAACCAATTTATCCTTGTAGGTATCCGCAAGTTTTTGCAAATCGGCATATTGAGGGGTATAACCACATTTGCTGGCCACATTTACACACATTACGTATTTTCCTTTAAAATCTTTTAAATTTATTTGGTTCTTGCCATCCAAGGTTTTGATGCTGAAATCATAAAAGGATTTGCTCGTAATTTTATTGGCATATTTTTTTGCATTTGCCTCTGAATAACTATATAACAATACACCTACAAAAACCATTACTAGAACCGAATAAAAATACTTTTTCATAAATAAGCTACTTTTTAAATTTTTAAATTAAAACCAATAATATAATTCCTTTGATTAAAAAGACAATAATTTCTCTTTAATTTCATCCATCTGCCACTGAGGGGTTGATGTAGCTCCACAAATACCAATCTTGTCATTATCCTTGAACCAATCTTTACTAACTTCTTCTTTGTTGCTTACAAAATGGGTGTTAGGATTATTGTCTTTACAAACATCAAATAATACCTTACCATTCGATGATTTTATCCCAGCAACAAAAACTATTACATCAAATCTTTTAACGAAATCTCTCAGTTGAATATCTCTATTACTAACTTGTCTGCACAAGGTATCATTAAATCCAACTTCAATTCCTTTAGCCTCTAACTTCTCCTTCAAAGCATATAGGTTTTTGGTGCGTTTCGTTGTTTGACTAAACAACCTTATTTTTGATGGTAATTCATGATTTTCTAACTCATCAAACGACTCAATTACCACCGCCTCACCGTTTGTTTGGCCAACTAGCCCCTTTACCTCAGCATGACCATGTTTGCCATAAATAAGTATCTTTTCTTCCTTGTTAAAGGCCTCTCTAACTCTGTGTTGTAACTTAAGAACTACCGGACAACTCGCATCCACCAATTCAATATTATTTTCCATGGCTTGCTTATAAGTCTCGGGCGGTTCACCATGAGCTCTTATTAAAACTTTTTTGTTTTTTAGTTTTAAAAATTGTTCATGATCTATAATCTCTAGGCCTTTTGCCTCTAATCGTGCAACCTCTTCATCATTGTGTACAATGTCGCCAAGACAATATAAATGTCCTTCTTCGTTTAAAATATCTTCTGCCATTTGGATAGCAAAAACTACTCCGAAACAAAACCCTGAATTGTCATCTATTTCTACGTCTAATTTCATCTATTTACAAATATAGTTATTCTCGCTTAATGTTCACAAATTCATAAAATTCAAACACGAAAAGTTAACTATATAACCAATTAGCGATACTTTTGTTTAACCAAGATAAATTATGGTTAATTGCATGAGCCATTAGAAAAAAATTAATTCTAAAAAAAACAAAAGAGCATATTATTGGTTAATTGGATAGAATGACACAAAATGAAAACATGTTGAATGAGGATGGCAGCTATACAGGCCCTGCTAGCCTATCTCCTATTCCATTAAATCTTGGATCGCCCATGATTAAACCTGAAGACAAGGGTAAAATTAGGGCAAATGCTGTAGAAGCAATGCATCATTATGCAAGCCAAGAAATGGCCTTACTCAAAAAACAGGCAGATTTAATCATGGAACAAGTTAGAGAAATTGAAGGCCGACTTAAAATTTCTGAAAAGATTTATGAATCTGATATGCGATTTACCCCTGTAATAGGCCAAACATATCACTTGTACGAAAAAGAGGATCATTTTAAGCTATCTATCATTGCTCCAGAGGAATGGGGAAATAGCAAAACTATTGGAACCTACTTAGCAACCGTTAAATTGTTGGGCGACCATAGTTGGGATGTTATCAATAAAGCTAAAAAATAAGCGTAACTATCCTATACCATTTTCGTTAATTAAGTATTTCTGAAAATCGTATCTTATCTAGCTGAGTTGGGTGCTCACAGAGGCAAATTAAAATTAATTTATTGCCATTACTTCAAACTTAGGCGATCCCTTTAATCCTTGTTTGCTGTAATAATCGGTAAACCTAAGTTTGTAATACTTGGGGTTGGGTCCTTTAAATCGAAAAATGTAATTTACGTAACGCCTAGCCATGTAATGACCATTGTTAAAATTGTAAACTTTCCAGTCAAATCCAACAACATCCCTTTGACTTGAAAACTTTAACTGTTCAACATCTTTTTTCCTGATGGTTTCAAAATTAAGTGAGCTATCAAAGGCCACAGAAACAAGCCTATTGTTAATATGCACTCCTGTAACGGTATAAATCAATGGGGGATTAAATTCATAATAAATCCAACGAGCTTTTAAAAAGCAAAATTGCCAGTCATATAATTTTGGCTCAAAATTGAGTATTTGCGGTTTACCAAAATTCAAATATACTTGTGCCTTATATGGGTCTTTATTAATAAACGCGCTAAATACTTTTTTTCCATTTAAATCAGCTGCTTCTATGATATATGTTCCAAAAGAACCGTAAGTCAATTTAAACTGAAAATACCTTTTATCAGGTTCTGATTCCGTTCCCCTATCTATAATATAAATAGAATCAAAACTTTTTCTGGTGGGCGCGTGAAACCAATTTCTGAGCACAATTGAATCACCGCCAGAGGCTTCATCCCAACGCCACTTAACAGAATTTAAATCAACCTTATTTAGAAAATCATCATGGCCTAAAACGCCTATAAATACTCCTTTGCCGCCATTCATAAAAATCCTATTCGATTCAAGTGAACAGTCAAATGCTAAATCCCAATCTTTGTTCTTAACAGAAGCCTTTATAAAATTACTATCCAAAAAATCAATGTAAACTTGGTCTTCATAATTTTCGCCCAAATTTACCTGGAATAGCATCAGTGAATCGGAAGGCTTTGGAGGTAAAACAACTGGTTTCTCTGCCTTTTCACATGCATAGAACATAGGAAGCACAATTAAAATCCAAATACATTTATTGACAAACAATCTCATCGCTTAATTTTATTAAAAACTATACCTCAAACCAATAAACAAAGACCTTCCCATTCCTGCAGAAGAAGAATTACTACCCGATGAATGCGGTCCTGAATTGATACTGGCATTTACATTTACAACATCTAAAATATTTTTTACTCCAGCTGTTAAGCTTAGCTTTTTGTTCAAAAAGGTTTTTCCAATTGTTAAATCAATTAATGCGAATGGATCAATAAAACTCAATGTAACATTGTTGTTTAAGTAATCGTACTGATACATTTGTAATTTACCATTTAACTTAGAAAACAAGTTCAAACTCCACCCAATTTTTTGAAAATTATAAGAGGCATTTATCCTCCATTCATTGCTGAAATAAAAATCACTGGTTTCAGCATAGCCATTTAAATGGTTCTTCCTCCCCATATAAGAATACCCTAAAGATAATTGATAAGGGATGGTTCTGTACTCTATGCCTACAGCCATTCCTACGCTAGAAAAGGTATTGATATTTACATATTGAAAAGATGCATTTGTTCCTGTTCCAACTCTTGCTAAATCTATCATATTCATAATATGATTATAAAAAATTCCTGGTTCAAACCTAAACACCCTGCTATTTTCTAATTTATAATTATAGGTTGCCCCTAATTGATAGTTATTTGAAATTTCGGCAACTAAATCTGGATTGCCTTTGAGGTTATGACTTGCATCTACAAATTGCAGATATAACTCTTTTAAATTAGGCGCCCTAAACCCCCGAGCATAAGAACCGCGCAAGGTAAATGCCCCTGTTATATCATATTTGATATTAATTGAAGGCACTAAAGGTGCATTATAATTAGTATGGTAGATTGCCCTCAATGCTGGCCTAATAAATAACCTTGGCAAAGGCTTTACTTCGGCACTCAAAAAAACATTGTAATCCCCCATATTTTGATTGCCACCTTCAATTCTTGAGCCAATCGAAAATTCATGATTTATTTCGTACCCAAGTTGGTAATTCATCTTTTTTGAAAATGCTAAATTTGCATAAGTTCCTCTACTCATCACTTGATGAAAATAATTGGTATCATTTTCAAAATTAGACGGAACCAATTCTTTGGTTTGCCCAACTAAATCAGTAAGATAAGTATTATATGTTCTCTGATAATAATTATAAGATGCCAAAAAATTAATGTTGCGTTTCCCATCTAACTTTTTTTCATAAAAAAATGAGGATGAATAACGTGTGGTAATATAATACCTATCCATGGCAACTGCCTGCGTCCAATCTATATTAGGAACACCCTTGTCACTTACTTTTTCAGTGAATATTTGGTTAGTCCACCTAATACTTCCCTTGTTAATAAACTTAGCAATACTAATATCTCCCATGTATTGAGTACGCGGCTTCCATAGTTTATTTCTACTTTCAGGATCCTCGCTGTATCCTCCAAAATAATTCCGCCCTCCATTAATCAAAATACTGTATTTCTCGTTAGCCACACCCCCAGAAAGGTCGATATTATATTGGCCTATGCTCTCTGCATAAGTACCTAATTTAAAATTCTTAGTTGCTTGCTTCTGCTTTTTAGTAATGATATTTATTACACCACCAAGTGCGTCGGTGCCATAATTCACGCTCATGGGACCTTCAACAAACTCAATCTTCTCCACGTTCTGAAGGTTTATTTGAGAAAGATCAATATTTCCATTTTCTCTTCCAATAACAGGAACCCCATCTATTAACACCTTGATATTGTTTCCTCCAACACCTTGCAATTGCATGCTTGTTCCCAAAATAGGGTCCTGCATGATTCTAATATTTAACTCGTTTCCTAAAACTTGCTGTAGGCTAAAGGCTCCTTGCGCTTCAATTCGCTTGGCATCAATTACCTTAACCTTGTGTACAGATTTACTAAGGCTATTTACCTCATATTGGCCAGTAACTACCAGTTCATCTAAATCTAAAACCTTACTTGCTGGCTGAGCGATAGCCGCATGAATAATCAATGACAGTGCCACCCAAATGGCAGCACTGTATTGAAAATATTTTTTTGTAAGGCAATCCACGCTCAAGTTGACTAATTAATAACTAACTTTTTTGCTGCTTTTACACCATCTGCTTCTATGCTAACAAAATAAATCCCTGGTTTAAGTTGAGCTGTTGAAACCGCAACATTAAAATCCCCGTTTCTATTGATGAATATTTCACTACCTACAGTTCTTCCAGTCATATCAATTAATTGAACATTAACTAAAGCAACTGGCTTTGTAAACACAGTTTCAATATTTACAAATGCTGAGGCAGGATTTGGATATACTTTTAGTGTTTCAATAGATTTTGCCAATTCACTGTTGCCAGTTAGCTGAGAAAAAAATGTTTTATTAAATTTAATGAGTTGTTTGGTTTGATCCGCATAATAATCAGTGAAAAAAATTCTGTAGTATTTGTTAGCTCCTGTTTTAATAAAATAAGAAAGTGAATCTTTCACAGGCCATGCACCAGGTGTGGTAGTAATTAATTTCCAATCCCAACCTATTTTTGCAATTTTAGAATTAAATTTCAAGGTAGTATCTGGCACAAATGTACGTGCGTTTGGCATTGAATATTCTGCTGTTACCGCATTTGGATGGTGCAATACACCCATTACTGGATACATCAACGTTTGTCCAAATAAGGTAACCAATGATTTGTATCTTGTGAAAACAATATCCCAAGTGCTTAATGCAGGCTCTCTATCAATTACCGTTTTTGAAACCAAATTTACATAAGCAAACATTTTATTATTAAAATCAGACTTCTTGATAGTTAGAGTTGTGCTATCTGTACCATCTATATTTGAAAAGGTAAAAATCCACATGGTGTCATAAGCAATCTTATGAATAGCCAGTTTTTTCAAAGTCTTAGGTGCCGAAGGATTTGGAGACGTGGTAATTGCTACTAACCAAATATTATTTCCAACCACATCCCTTGAAGTCATGTTGTACTGTCCCCATCCATAATCGAAAGGATTACTTTGGTTTCTTGCTTGATTAAACGCACCAATATCCCAGCTGCTATCGCTATTATATGATTGTGGCCAAGTTTTCCAACCTGTTGTGTCAAAACTATTCCAATCAGTTATCATAGCATTAGACTTGAATAAATCTACGCTGCGGCCATCATTCACTAAAATAGTGGCTGCTTGCATAGTTTTCAAAGGTGGTTGGGCCTTACGAACTGCAAAGGCAATATGCCAATTGTTGTTTCTAACTGTATCTTTATTACCAGTTTCCAAGTTATAGTATACATCTAGTGTTGTTCCTGGTAACATACTAACACTATCTGCAGTTTGAGCATTTAGGTGTATATTGAAGCAGAAAAAAGTAAAGATAAGAAGAATTTTTTTCATGATATTTTGCTTTAATTGGACTACAAATTACGCCTATTAAACATTGAACCTCCTCTGATAAAAATCAGTTTACCCATTTATGACTGTTTTTTGACAGCTTAATAAATTTTATGGTTTAGTGTTATTTGCTACTCAAATTCCAATTAATTTGTGAGTTTGTGCTTTTTACCTACTTTTGCAGGGCAAAAATTACTATGCAAATACAACTCTTAAAATCAAAAATACATCGTGTAAAAGTTACGCAAACAGAATTACATTATGTAGGCAGTATTACAATTGACGAAGATTTGATGGATGCCGCAAATATGATAGAAAATGAAAAAGTTCAAGTGGTAAACATCAACAATGGTGAACGACTTGAAACATACGTTATCAAAGGTGAGCGCGGTAGCGGAATGATCTGTTTAAATGGCCCTGCTGCCAGAAAAGCCGCCACTGGTGATTATGTAATCATCATCTCTTATTGCATTATGGAGTTTGATGAGGCAAAAAAATACCAACCTATTGCCATTTATCCCGATCACCAAAATAAGTTAACACACTAAAATCCATTGAAAAAGCTTATCCAGTATAGTCTGATTGTATTTATAGGTGGATTTTTTCTATTTTTTGTTTTCAGAGATACCAATTGGAGCGAGCTCTTTCAAAAAATGGCCAATGCCAATTTATATTGGCTAATCCTAGGTGTTGTTGTCTCCTTGTTTAGCCATTGGTTAAGAGCTTTAAGAGCCACTCAACTATATAGTGCCATGCAATATGAGGTTTCTGTAACCCATAGTTTTTACGCGGTATTGGTTGGGTACATGATGAATTATATTATCCCCAGAGCGGGTGAAGTATCTCGTTGTGCAGCATTGAGCAAAACAGATGATGTGCCAGTTGAAAAATCTTTAGGTTCAGTAGTAACAGAAAGATTAGTGGATATGGTGCTCTTAGCACTTATTTTGGGAACCATATTTTTACTTCAATTCGATTTAATTAGCAGCTTCCTAACCAAGACATTAAATTCGGGCAATGCAGATACTCAAAATGCCGGATTACCATGGAAATGGATAATTTTATTGGGTATGGCAGCCATAAGCTGCTTGTTATTTGTTTTAAGAAAAAAGCTTGTTAAAACAGCCTTATTCGCCAGAATTTTTGTAATGATTCAGGGCTTTGGTGATGGTTTATTAAGCATTAGACATATAAAAAATCCTTTCCTATTTATATTACTTTCAGTGCTCATTTGGGCTGGCTATATTTTAATGATGTATGTTTGCTTGTTTGCCATGGAATCAACATCTCACTTAAACTTTGTAGATTGCCTTACGGTATTTGCAATTGGAACCATTGGAGTTGTTTTACCTGCCCCAGGTGCAGGAGCTGGTACTTATCATTTCTTTGTAATGCAATCATTACTTTTATTTGGTGTTGCCAAAGAAGACGGAATAGCATACGCAACTATGGTTCATGGCATACAAATGATTGTTTTAATAGCCTTGGGTGCAATTGCCTCTTTGTTAGTTATTAGCAAACAAAAAAAGAAATTAAATGAGCAAGCATAATTCGGTTCGAACCAAACTTTTTGACTGGGATGGCTTGAGGACAAAAGTTGCACAATGGGAAAAGGAAGGCAAAAAAATTGTTTTCACCAATGGCTGTTTTGATATTCTTCATAAAGGCCATGTTGACTATTTGGCCAAGGCAGCAGATTTGGGTGATGTGCTCGTTTTAGGTTTAAATACAGATGAATCTGTTAGCAGATTGAAAGGTCCACACAGACCCATTCAAGATGAGCAATCTAGAATGCTAATCATGGCCTCCTTAAGTTTTGTAGATGCAGTGGTGCTTTTTAATGAACCAACTCCATTAAAGCTTATTGAATTGGTTCAACCCGATGTTTTAGTAAAAGGAAGCGATTACAATATTGAACAAATTGTTGGTTATAATGTGGTTAAGGCAAAGGGGGGAGAAGTTAAAACCATTGATTTCTTAGCTGGCTATTCAACAAGCGCTATTGAAAAAAAAATTAAATCTTCTTAAACAAAAACCATAAGTAAATGGTTTGAATATCTGAATCCAACAACTATATTCGCCAAACCAAATTGAAAGTATATGAATTTTGAATTTACCGAAGAACATTTAAACGTGCAACAGGCAGCGCGCGATTTTGCGCAAACTGAATTATTGCCAGGAGTTATTGAAAGAGATAACGAGCAGAAATTTCCTTATGAGCAAATTAAAAAATTAGGTGAGCTAGGTTTTATGGGAATTATGGTTGACCCTAAATATGGTGGATCTGGAATGGATACCATATCATACGTGCTGGCCATGGAAGAGTTGTCAAAAATTGATGCTTCGGCTTCGGTGGTTGTATCAGTGAATAATTCTTTGGTATGTTGGGGTATAGAAACTTATGGCAACGAAGAACAAAAACAAAAATATTTAGTGCCTTTGGCTAGTGGCCAAGTTCATGGTGCTTTTTTATTATCTGAGCCAGAAGCTGGTAGCGACGCTACTTCGCAACAAACAACTGCAGAAGATAAAGGTGATTATTATTTATTAAATGGAACCAAAAATTGGATCACCAATGGTAATTCTGGAACCTACTATTTGGTAATTGCCCAAACACATGTAGAAAAAGGCCACAAAGGAATCAATGCATTTATTGTAGAAAAAAACTGGGAAGGTGTTACTATTGGTAGAAAAGAAGATAAAATGGGAATCCGTGGTAGTGATACTCATTCCATTATGTTTCAAGATGTAAAGATACCAAAAGAAAATAGAATTGGCGAAGATGGATTTGGATTCAAATTTGCGATGAAGGTTTTAGCTGGAGGCCGCATAGGCATTGCAGCTCAGGCCTTAGGAATAGCAAGCGGTGCCTATGAGTTGGCATTAAAATATTCTAAGGAACGCAAAGCATTTGGAAAAGAAATTATGCACCACCAAGCAATCCAATTTAAGCTTGCAGATATGGCTACCCAAATAGAAGCAGCAAGGTTATTAGTTGTGAAAGCAGCTTGGTTGAAAGATTCAGGTAAAGATTATGCATTGGCTAGTTCTATGGCAAAAGTATTCGCATCAGAAACTGCCATGTGGGTGAGCACTGAAGCTGTTCAAGTTCATGGCGGCTATGGTTATGTTAAAGAATACCACGTAGAACGCTTGATGCGTGATGCTAAGATTACCCAAATATACGAAGGAACGAGTGAAGTTAATAGAATTGTAATTTCAAGAGAATTACTGAGGTAATATTTCTCTTACATACTATAATCCCAGAATTAAGTCAGCTTAGTTCTGGGATTTTTTTTAACTCATGAGATGTGTAATATCACAATTCTTGATAATACTGAATTTATTTCCGTCGAATTCTAATACATATAAACACAAGTTTCGGTGTTCAAAACTATCCATTTCAGATAAAGGCAATTCCAATAAATTGCATAAAAAACACTTCAAAGCCCTCCCGTGCATGGCAATCAATACGCATTCATCTGTTTGTTGCTTGAGGTATTGAACAAATGCTGACTGCCTTAACTGAAGATCTAAAGCACTTTCACCCGCTAAAATTCTGGCACTATAATTTCCAGTATTCCAAGATTTAACTACCTCGCCATACACTTTTCTTTCCACTTCGTTTTGTGGCTTACCTTCATATATGCCCCAAGAGATTTCATTCAGAGCTGGAACTGCCTCATAAGTATAACCTGCCTCAATAAATGGCAGTACACTTTGATATGTGCGAATTAAACTTGAAGTGTAAATTTTATTAAACTTAATTTCCTTGTAATGCTTATAAAACTTCTGCGCTTGGTCTATCCCCAGTTGATTAAGAGGCATATCAACGCCACTACCTTGAACTATTCCTAGCTTATTAAATTCGGTTTCACCATGTCTAATTATATAAAACAACCTATTCTCCATATAAGCAGCAAAATAATATAAGTTATTTAACTTGGCATAATATTAAACAATATATTAAATTGCTTAAAATAAAAAACCATGAAAAAAGCAGAATAAGAATGGCAAGATTTATATATTTTTTTCTATTAATAAGTTGGTTCAAACCTTCCGTTACCTCTGCACAATGCATTGATGCACTAGGAATTAGCCCTTCTTTTCCTTGTCCTGATCCAACCTATAGACCTGTTTGTGGATGCGATGGTATTACTTACAGACATGACTGTGAAGCTAGGTATAGAAATGGCGTATTAACCTGGACAGATGGGCCTTGCAACGGATTTGAAATAGATTTAATTCCAACCTTTGTCTCCGACAATGACATATTGAAATTTACCTTTGTTCAAAATACAGGAAGCACCGCTAACTTTTATTTAATTGATTATTTTGGTAAAATCATGATTCAAAGAACACTCCCAGCAAGTGATAATTTTGCCATTCCATTCGTTTTCGACCTTCCAGAGGTGAATAGTATGCGGCCAGGACCATATATTATTTTGGTATTCAATGCAAAAGGAACTTATCGGTTTAAAAAGTTTGTAAAGGTGTAAGACAATAAAAATCAACTTTTTCTCAACCTTCAGCAATTTTAGCTGTATGATTCAATATTTCTTTTGGCAATTTGATAGGTGAATCCCAACTATTTGCCTATCTTCGCATCCCTCAAATAGGAAAAAGTGAGATTTTTTAAACATTTTGTTGTGAATTATCAAAACATGGCCTATTTTTGCAACCCCTTTAATAAAACTGATCAAGCGTGGACGCATTAAGTTACAAAACAATCTCAGCCAATAAGGCAAGCACAACCAAAAACTGGTTTGTGATTGATGCTGAAGGACAAACCTTAGGAAGATTTGCCAGCAAAGTGGCAAACATATTACGTGGCAAGCACAAGCCATCATTTACACCTCATTCAGATTGTGGTGATTACGTGATTATTATCAATGCTGATAAAATCCGTTTCACTGGAAACAAATTGAATGACAAAGAATACAAATTCTTCTCGGGATACCCAGGAGGTTTGCGTTTTGAGGTAGCTAAAGATATTCTTGTGCGCAGGCCAACTTATATTGCAGAACATGCAATTAAAGGAATGCTTCCAAAAAACAAATTGGGTTCTGAGTTATTCCGTAACCTGCATGTATACGCAGGATCTGAGCATCCTCATGGAGCACAACAACCAAAAGAATTAAAATTCTAAGAGATGGAAATCAATAACGCATTAGGAAGAAGAAAAACAGCGGTTGCCCGTGTTTACCTCACTGCAGGTACAGGAACAATGACTGTAAACAAAAAAGACCACAAGGTTTATTTTCCAACATTAAGTTTGCAAATTGCTGCAAACAAAGCATTTCAAGTTACCAATACCGAAGGACAATTTGATACAACCATTCATGTGAATGGTGGTGGTCAAACTGGCCAAGCAGATGCTATTAAATTAGCTATCTCACGTGCCTTGGTAAAACACAACGCCGAATTGAAGCCTTCGTTGAAAGTTGCTGGTTTGTTAACCCGTGACCCTAGAATGGTTGAACGTAAAAAGCCAGGTCAGAAGAAGGCTCGTAAACGTTTCCAATTCGTAAAACGTTAATCAGAATTTATCAATTTATATGTCAAAAATCACGCACGAAGAGTTGCTGGAAGCGGGAGTGCACTTTGGTCACTTAACCCGCAAATGGAATCCGAAAATGGCACCATATGTATTTATGGAGAAAAACGGAATCCACCTCATCGATCTACACAAAACAGCTGTAAAGCTGGATGAGGCCGCCCAAGCCATTAAAAACATCGTTAAGTCTGGCCGTAAAGTTCTTTATGTTGCTACTAAAAAGCAAGCTAAAGAGACTATGGAAAACGAGGCTAAACGTGTAAACATGCCTTATGTTTGCGATCGTTGGTTAGGCGGTATGCTTACCAATTTCGGAACAGTAAGAAAAAGTATCAAGAAAATGCAAACTTTAGAAAAGTTAGCGCAAGATGGTACATACACTAATATCAATAAGAAAGAGCGTTTGATGATCGATCGCGAAAAAATCAAATTGAAAAAAGTGTTAGGTGGAATCGCAGATCTTAATCGTTTACCTGCAGCATTGCTTATAGTTGACATCAAACGTGAACACATTGCAGTTGCAGAAGCCACAAAATTAAATATCCCTACTTTTGGAATAGTAGATACCAACTCAGATCCTACGCTAGTTGATTTCCCTATCCCTGCTAATGACGATGCGGCAAAATCAATCGCTTTGATTACCCGCTACATCACAGATGCAATCGTTGAAGGTTTATCTGAACGCAAACGCGAGAAAGAAGAAACAGTAGACAAAGAAGCGGTAGCTGAAAAAGAGGAAGCATAGAAAAAACGCCTCCGTCCGCCAGCAGGCCGACGGAGGCATTTTTTTAACAACACAATATTGAAAAAATAAAAATACTATAATGAGTACAACTAACACAATTAGTGCTGCAGACGTAAACAACCTACGTCAGTTAACAGGTGCAGGAATGATGGACTGCAAAAAAGCGTTGCAAGAAAGCAATGGCGACATGGAAGCTGCCATCGATTTTTTAAGAAAAAAAGGTGCTAAAATTTCAGCTAATCGCGCTGATCGTGACGCAAAAGAAGGTGCAATTATTGCTAAAGTAACTAGCGACAATAAACTTGGTGTTATTGTTCAATTGAGTTGCGAAACCGATTTCGTTGCTAAAAATGAAGATTTTGTAGCCTTTACGCACAAATTAGTAGATATCGCACTTGCCAATAAAGCTGCCAATGTTGAAGCATTGAGAGCTCTACCAATGGATGGCTTAACCGTTGCCGATAAGTTAACCGAGCAAGTTGGTAAAATTGGGGAGAAAATTGACGTAGTAAAATATGAAATCGTAACAGGTGAAAATATCGTTCCATACATCCACGCTGGTAACAGGTTGAGCGTATTGGTTTCATTGAACCATCCTGCTTCTGAAGCAAATTTTATTGCTGGTAAAGATGTGGCCATGCAAATTGCTGCTTTGAACCCAGTAGCTCTAGATAAAGGCGATGTTGATCCTACCATTATCGAACGTGAGATTGCTATTGGAATGGACCAAGCCCGCGCAGAAGGTAAGCCTGAAGCCATGCTTGAGAAAATTGCTCAAGGTAAATTAGGTAAGTTCTACAAAGACTCCACTTTATTGAACCAAGAATTTGTTAAAGACAACAGCAAAACTATTCTACAAATGCTTGATGGCATTGAGAAAGGTTTAACTGTTGTATCATTTAAACGAGTTTCTTTATAATTATTTAAAAAATCCTCTTCAATCTGAAGAGGATTTTTTTTGCCTAAAAATTATAAATTCAACATATTCCTCAACCAATTTGTAAATTCGTAACTCAAAAATAAAATCTTCAACAAATGAAATACAAACGCGTTCTGCTAAAACTAAGTGGCGAAGCCCTAATGGGCGAGATGCAATATGGTATTGACCCTAAAATTTTAGAACAATATGCATTAGATGTAAAATCGGTAGTAGATGCAGGTGTTGAAGTGGCTATTGTTATTGGTGGCGGTAATATTTTTAGAGGAGTGCAAGGTGTTGCCGGTGGGTTAGTTGAACGTGCACAAGGAGATTACATGGGAATGCTTGCAACCGTTATTAACTCTATGGCCTTACAAGGAGCTTTAGAAAAAATTGGCATGAAAACTCGCCTCCTTACCGCTATACACATGGAACAAATTGCTGAACCTTTTATCCGCCGCCGCGCAATCAGACATTTAGAAAAAGGTCGTGTAGTAATATTTGGCGCTGGTACAGGAAATCCATATTTCACCACAGATTCTGCTGCTGCATTGCGCTCAGTTGAAATAGATGCAAACTTAGTATTAAAGGGAACCAGGGTTGATGGTATCTATACTGCGGATCCAGAAAAAGACAAATCAGCTACAAGATTTAACCAAATTAGCTTTGAAGAAGTTTACGAAAGAGGCCTAAATGTGATGGATATGACAGCCATTACTTTATGCCAAGAAAATAAAATGCCAATTGTGGTTTTTGATATGAACAAAATGGGCAACTTCCTTCGTGTATGCCAAGGCGATGATGTGGGAACTACAGTAAGTTAATTTAATTAGCGCAATTGAGTTTAGGCCTTTTGCCTAACACCAATAACTGATTTGGCCATTTGGGCAATACTTTTTGCGTCAAACCCACATTCTGCATATAGTTCAGATTGCTCGCCATGCTCAATAATTTTATCGGGCATACCCATTCTTGTTACATCTGCATTGTAATGGTTCTCTGCCATAAACTCCAATATGGCTGATCCAAAACCACCTACAATGGTGCCATCCTCAACTGTTATTACATGTTTAAATTTAGTAAAAACCTCATGTAATAATTCTTCATCCAATGGCTTTACAAATCGCATATCATAATGCGCACCATTAATGCCTTCTTTATCTAATTGGTTCAAGGCGGTTTGAGCTAAAATACCTGCCGTGCCAAATGATAAAATGGCAAAATCCTGTCCATCTCTTAACTTTCTACCTTTACCAACTTCAATTTCTGCAAAAGGTCGTTTCCAATCTATTAAAACGCCATTACCTCTTGGATATCTGATGGAGAATGGCCCTGCATTTTTATCTAAAGTAGCGGTAAACATTAAATTGCGCAGTTCCTCCTCGTTCATTGGAGCAGAAACAACCATGTTTGGTACACACCTCATAAAAGGAATATCTAACATTCCATGGTGGGTGGGCCCATCTGCGCCGGCTAAGCCTGCCCTATCCATGCAAAAAATAACATGTAATTTTTGCAAAGCAACATCATGCACAACTTGGTCGTAGGCACGTTGCATAAAAGTGGAGTAAATATTACAAAAAGGTATTAAACCTTGAGTTGCCATACCTGCACTAAAAGTTACTGCATGTTGTTCGGCAATACCAACATCGAAAGCCCTATCTGGCATGGCTTTCATCATAATATTCATACTACTACCAGAGGGCATTGCTGGCGTAACCCCAACTATTTTAGGGTTCATTTCGGCCAATTCAACAATAGAATGCCCAAATACATCTTGGTATTTTGGTGGTTGAGGACTAGATACTGGAACTTTTATTATTTCCCCACTAACCTTGTCGAATAAACCAGGTGCGTGCCAAATTGTTTGATCCTTTTCGGCTGGAGCAAAACCTTTGCCCTTAACCGTAATGCAATGCAATAATTTGGGACCAGGGATGTTTTTCAAATCATTGAATATCTTCACCATGTGGTTCACATCGTGCCCATCAACTGGGCCAAAATATCTGAATCCTAAGGCTTCAAATAAATTACTGTGACTCAACAAACCACCTTTTAGGGTATCATGGATTTTGGATAAGATATCTTGTGAAATCTGTCCTACCTTGCTCATGCGATCAAGCGTTTTCCAAATATCACCTTTAAATTTATTGTAGGTTGGTGAGGTTGTAATGTCTGTTAAATATTCCTTTAATGCACCCACATTTGGGTCAATACTCATGCAATTGTCGTTGAGCACTACAATAATATTTGCATTAGCAACTCCAGCATGGTTCAAACCTTCAAATGCCATTCCACCAGTTAATGCACCATCTCCTATTATTGCAATATGCTGCTTGTCGTTATCGCCTTTAAGCTTAGAGGCAACGGCCATGCCAAGTGCGGCAGATATTGATGTAGAAGAATGTCCTACACCAAATGCATCGTATTCGCTTTCGCTTCGCTTGGGAAAACCAGATAATCCGTTATAAACTCTATTGGTGTGGAATTCATCCCTTCTGCCCGTTAATATTTTATGGCCATAAGCTTGATGTCCCACATCAAATATTAATTGATCTATTGGTGTATTAAATGCATAATGTAGAGCTACTGTTAATTCCACCACACCTAAGCTGGCACCAAAATGGCCACCATAAACAGAAACAGTATCAATGATATATTGCCTAAGCTCTTGTGAGATTTTCACCAAATCTTGTTCAGGAAATTTTCTTAAATCAGCAGGAAACTTGATTTTTTCTAAACTAGGGCCTGGTTGAATAGTCATTTTTGGCATACGGTAAATTAGATAACGGATTTTTTGAGTAAAACTATATAACAACAAATGCCTTCCAAGGTTTTACAAAAATAAGCTGGTAAAATTAATGATAATTAGGCAAATATGAAAGTTAAACAAGTTTACTATCATAGAATCAGCACTTACAAGCGTGCGTCACTCACAATTAAATCTTTGGGGTGAATGGATAAAATAGGGATATTGCTGTTTTTAACCATTTGTTGGGAGTATTTTCCTGAGAAAAAAGAGACGAAATTTGTTTCTTGCTCTGTCATAATAACCGCCATTCCAGCGTTCACTTCATTTGAATACGCCAATAATTGGTCTGTTGGATTTCCACCTAACCTGGTCTCTGAAACAAACTTGACTCCTTTTTCTTCAATATTATTACATACTTGACGCATGTAATTATTGATTAAAACAGTGCTGTCCTTTCCTTTATCATTTGAAACACCAACAATGTGCAAGGTAGCATTGAAAACTCCAGCCAATGCTATGGCATAAGGAACTTTCTGACGCGTTTCAAATGACGAATCTATTGGAACTACGATTGTGCTTAAATTGAATGCAGCTCCAGTGCAAGGAACAGTTAAAACCATTCTTTCGGAATGCTCAATAATGTGATTAGCCTCTGCAACAGTTAGCAACCCCTTTTCAGAGTCACCTTTTATTACAGGCAAAATGATCAATTCATTTTTAGAAGCGTTAAACTTTTTTCCAATATTTTTAATAGTAACATTTTCTTCTAAACTAAAGCTAGCAGGTAATCCAATTTTTGAATTGCCCACTAAAAATGCGTTTACGTTTGCCTTAAAATAATTTTGCAATTTTTCTGCAATTTGAATTGAATCAGGACAAGATTTACTGTCTTTTAATGCAACACATAAATTGGTTATTGAAATAGCCATATATCTTAATTTTTCACTAAGATATTAAATTAATATTATAAATTAACAAATAAATTAAACAATTTTCGAGAATTGCAAGTATAATTAATTGGTTACTATAATATTAAATAAAAATTAAGAACTAAAAAGTACAGTACTTCAACCTTAAAAGAGCATATTAATAATGAGGTAGTTAAAAAATAAGCTAAGCTCCCTTGAAAGCTGGTTTGCGTTTTTCGTTAAAAGCAGTTACGCCTTCCTTGTAATCCTCGCTTCTTCCTGCAATTTCTTGACAATAAGCCTCGTACTCTAACATGGTATCCAAATCGCTTGTAAAAGATTTGTTGAGCATTTTTTTCATGAGACCAATGGCTTTGGTTGGCGCTAAGGAATAGTGTTCAGCCAATTTATTTACTTCCTCATCTAATTCTTCTAATTTAACAACTTTGTTAATCATTCCCCAATCAGCAGCTTGCTGCGCAGTAACTTTTGAGCCAAGAGTAGCTAGTTCAAAAGCTCGGGCTGAACCTATTAAGCGAGGTAAAAAATAAGAAGAACCTGAATCCAAAACTAAGCCAACATTCACAAAGACTTCTATTAAACTGGCATTCTCAGAAGCAACAATCATGTCGCATGAAAGTGCCAGTGAACAGCCTGCCCCAGCAGCTACCCCATTTAATTTACATATTACAGGAATAGGCAAATTACGAATGGCTTTAATCATTGGGTTATACCTCTTGTATAGGCTATCGCTTAAACTTCTATTTTTACTGCCAGCAATGGCTTTTAAATCCTGCCCGCTGCAAAACGCTTTACCAGAACCTGTAATTACCAAAACTCGAATGCTTTTATCTTTGGCCGTTTTCTTAAGTACATCATTTACATCTGCACTTAGCTGTTCATTGAAGGCATTAAACACATCTGGCCTGTTTAAAGTAAGGGTAGCAATACCATTATTAACATCAAACAATACTGTTTCGTAACTCATAATTTATTATTTAAAAGTGAACTAAAGGAAAATTCATCACAACAAACATTAGGGCAAAACCCAAAACAAAGCCAGCATAAATTTGCTGGGGAACATGCGCCTTCAAACTTAACCTGGCTGAACCAATTAAACTGCTAAAAAGTATGGCCAAAACTAATACAATTCGCATATCCACAAAACCAATATTGCCAACAGTTGCAAGCAAACCACACAAGGCACCTAAGGTAGCCATGTGAATACTAATTTTATTGAAAAAATTAATGATAGAAATGGCGCAGATGATTGCGGCACATGCGAGTAAATATTGCAAAATAAGGGGATGGGTAGTAGGTGATTTTAAAAAATTATAGTAATTAAAAACATAAAGCGCTAAAGTAAAAAGGAAAGGTAATTTGCGCTCCTCACTGCTTTCAAGCGTTATAGATTTAACTTTTCCAGTAATGCGCATTACCAAAACTATCAAAATTGGAATAATACTGGTTGAAATAAAAATGAAGGCAATAAAAAACAACTGAATGCGCGTTGGCATACCATGATTTAGCTGAGGAAACAACAGAAATAATAAGTAAAGGCACAACAAGTTCACAAAAACAGGGTGCGACAAAACAGATAAAAATTTAGCTAAACCTTTGTTCATAATTATTTAACTGCAATTACGCTTATTTCCACATTGGCATTCAATGGGAGTTTAACCACTTGAACGGTTTCGCGTGCGGGATAG
>JBILJL010000152.1:0-6019 GCA_044377255.1 Bacteroidia bacterium | reverse complement strand
TATTGTTCCATTCGTCGTATGAGGAAATAGTAGGCAAAAAACCATTTAAAGTGATAGCTGTATATTGATAACCCGGCAAATAATACAACTGCACCCTGCGCATAGATTTGGCATAAATTCTATACGTATTTTGGTGACTGGTTTTTTCTATTCCCAGCTTGTTCATCAATAATCCATCTAACATTCTGCTCTGCACAAATACATCTGTAAACTTGGCAAAACGGTTCTTGTAACTCAACGTATAATGTACCGGATAAATTTCAGTACTCTTGGCATAAACTGCTTCGTTATAATTGGTCATTAAACCTGTATTATACCAAGCCGTAAACTTAAAAACATGCTTCATGCCCATATAATTTCCATTTACATGCACTCCAACTTTAAAACCATCATAATTGTTGTACCACAGATCTGGTCTGGCTTTGAGCAGGTAATGCCTTCTATCTGCCGGGTTGTTTATTTGGTGATCAAACGTAAATAAAACCGGACATTTCAAACTATTGTTCAACTCATTGATATCTGCCAATCGGTGGCTTGGATCAATCTGAATATCTTGAATGGCTTTGCTGTATTGAATGGTAACCTTGTGTGTAGGATTTAAACTTCCCCAGCCCAACCAACGCGGTAAAACGTTGCCATAATTGTCTTTGTGAAAATAAGTATTGGGCAAGGTGTATTTTTGAACCGACGAATCTTTCCCTATCACTTCAAAGTCGAGCGGCATCTGCATTTCACCCTTACGTTCAAAAGTAATTTCTACCTTATCTGCATCCACTTTGCGCATATTTTTTATGCCATAATCAATGGTTTTGGTTGTTTCCATCCATTGATCAAAAAACCAGTTCAAATCAACATGCGTATAATTGATCATGCTGTTTCTAAAATCTTCCATATAAGGATGCGCCATTTTCCATTGGTTAAAATAATGCTGCATGGCATTTTGAAACAAGGTATCACCTAAAACATATTGCAAATTATACAACATGGTTGCAGTCTTGTAATATACATTTCCGTAGCCCCCGCCATGATTTAAGGCTCCGTTAAAATCGTCGCTATGCGTGTTTAATGGCATGTCGTTGTGGTTAATGGCATCTCTGATATAGCCTTGGTAAACGGTTTGATCCAATGATGGCATTGGTCTGTAATACTTATTAACCCAAGCAGATTTTGTTCTCGCTTTTTTGCTTTCTTTGGTAAGCCTGCTCATGCTCCAATGCGTTAAAAATTGAGTGAATCCTTCATCTAAACTTGCCCTATATGTTTCATTGTTTCCTACCATTCCAAAAAACCAATTGTGGCCAATTTCATGGGCAAACAAACCATAATAACCCGGACTACTGCCACCATCTAAAGTAAGCATTGGGTATTCCATGCCATCTCGGGCATCGGCACATATCATTTTTGGATAGGCATAAGTGCCAAATTCTTTGCTATAGGTTTCAATGATTTTTGAATTAAAAAATGCTGCATCTTGCCATCCACTTGCATGTGGTTCTTGCACCAACGCAATACACCTTACTTTACCTCTTGGATTGGCTGGTAGGTTCAAAACTACCTCTCCTATTCTGTAGGTAGGGTCGCAAGTCCATGCAAAATCATGCGTGTTTACTGAACGGTAAATCCATGTTTTGTTGCTGCCATTTGGTTCAACAATAACACTGGCCTTTTCATCCCATGGCTTCTTGGCAAAGTTCTTGATATCTAATTTCTCGCGCAAGGCTGTTGGCAATACTTCTAGCTCATTTTGAATCTCTCCAGTTGCATCCATGATGTAATGATTTGGCAAAGTTAAACTCACATTGAACTCACCAAAATCGCCATAAAATTCCTTGCCCAAATGTTGATCGGTTTCCCATCCAAATTTCCTATCATACACACAAATGCGCGGATACCAATGCACCACATCGTACTGCTTGTTACCGGCATTATCTGTAAACATTTTCATTCTTCTGCGTTGGTTGCCACCTGCATCAAAATAGGTTTTAAAATGAATAGCAATTACTTCATTTGAATGGGGCAGAATGGGCGTTGTTAATTCTACTTTCATAATAGAATAATCAATGGTGGTTTTCATATCTATTTTATTAACCTGCACACTAATTATCTCAGTGCCTTTGCCCGCTTCTTCATATTTTCCAAATTTCTGTTTGAACCCATTCGCTAAATTCAGTTGTTCTAAATAGCCACCTTTTAGGAAAGCATTTTGGTATAAATGAAAATACAAAAACCTCAAGGTATCATCCGAATTATTGGTATAGGTTAGCAATTCTTTACCCTCAACAACATCTGTTGAATCGTTGAGCGATGCACTAATTTGATAATTTACATCTTGTTGCCAGTAGCCTTCATAAGGCTTTCTATTCTTCCAATAATAAGGATTGGCAGCACTTTGGTAAGCAAAATCTTGCCCAATGGCAGATAATGATACAAATAATAATAAGGTCAGTAAAAGGTTTCTCATTGTATGGCAAAATAGGATTTTTTATCTTTTTTCCAACTTTCCAGCATTTTAAATAAATCCACTATAATCCTTTAAAAATTGATGAATAATGTTTTATTATTTCATTAATATTGTTCTAAAATTTCTCCTAGTTAAATGAAGAACAAATACTTTTTATTCTCAGCTATTTCTATTTTAGCTGTAGTTGTTGTATCGCTCTATAGCTTCTCAAACCTAGAAATAGTGCGCTTCAACAAACGCGGAATCCTATTCAATACCGAAACCAAAATACCCATGAAAGACCGAATGGATTTGGCTTGGGAGCAAGAGTTTGAATTAACCAAAGATCCACAAACAAATACGGTTCCTAGAGAGCGCTTACTTGCTGCATGGCAATACCAACAACGGTTGTTAAATGCAGGCTCATTAGGCAAAGCGGCCATTCCCGGAATTACTTGGAATGAAAGAGGCCCAAATAATTGTGGAGGTAGAACCCGCTCTGTTTTAGTGGATATGAACGATGCCACAAAAAAAACAGTTTGGGCAGGCGGTGTGGCCGGTGGTTTATGGAAAACCAGTGATATTACTGTTACCAATCCAACCTGGACTCCCATCAATGATTTTGCCCAAAACCTTGCCATTACGCACATAGACCAAGCCCCAAGCAATCCACAGGTTATGTATTTTTGTACGGGTGAAGGCAATAACAATTTAGATGCTGTTAGAGGCTTAGGCGTTTGGAAATCTATCAACGGCGGAACCACATGGAACCAATTAGCATCCACCAATAATGCATCCTACTATTACTGCCAAAAAGTGGTTTCTATTGGCAATGGAGATACCCTTTTGGTGCTTACCAAAACTGGTTTATTTAGGTCTGTTAATGGAGGTACTGCTTTTACTAAGGTGCTTGGCACCGGAACATCTGGTAGTCTTGGCGACCTTGCCTACGATTTAGAAATAATGAACAATGGCACCATGTATGTTACCATGAGCAGCGGAGGTTCAACGGGTGGCACCATTCATAAATCTTTTAACAAAGGAGCCACTTGGACCAATCCATTGACCATTCCAACTTATGTGAACAGAGATGAAATGGAAATTGCCGTTGCCCAAAATGATACCAATGTTATTTATGCTTTGGTTGAGAGTTCGGGCAGAATAAGTGCCATCATCAAATCTACCAATGCAGGTGTTTCATTTGATACTGTTGCTTCACATCCAATAGATGCAGATGGAGGTGTTTCGGTTGCTGCCTTTAGAAAAGACTTTAGCAGAGGCCAAGCTTGGTATGATTTAAGCCTAGCGGTTGACCCAAATAATGCTGCTGTTTGTATAGTAGGTGGTGTTGATTTATTTAAAACTACCAATGGCGGAGGCTCTTGGTTACAGATTTCTCATTGGTATGGTGGCTTTGGTTTTCAAGAAGTACATGCCGATCAACATTATGCCTATTTTGAACCCGGGAATTCCAATGTTTGTTATTTTAGTAATGATGGTTCTGTTTATAGATGCACCAACTTTACCGCAGCTAGTCCAACAATAGTAAGCAAAGAAAGCAGTTACAATACCACGCAATTTTATGCTTGTGAGATACATCCAAATGCTGGCTCGAACCAATATTTAGCAGGTTCGCAAGACAATGGTTCACATGCTTTCGCCTCACCCGGAATCAACAGCAGCATTGAGGTAACAGGTGGCGATGGTGCATTTTGTCACATAGACCAAGACCAACCCAATTTTTGGTTCACCTCTTATGTTTATACCGATTATTATAGGTCTACCAACTCCGGAGCAAGTTTCTCAAATGTTTTGAGTACAAGCGGCAATGTTGGTAGTTTTATTAGTCCAACCGACTATGACGATGTTGCCAACAAAATGTATATGTGTGGCAACAATGGCACCTACGTTCGTTGGGATAATCCACAAACAGGAAGTACTTTGGTTTACGATACCGTTCCACTATTTAACAATGGAAAAATTACCCATGTAAAGGTTTCGCCAAACAATGCAAATGTTGTTTTCTTTGGGTTGAACAATGGTAGAATAGTGAGGGTAACCAACGCCCACATTACTGCCGGTATTGATTCTTGCATAAACAATGGCAAAGGCATGCCAACGGGCAGTGTCTCATGTATTGAAGTTGAAACTGGTAACGACAATCACATTTTAGCAACTTATTCAACCTATGGTGTTGCAAGTGTTTGGGAAACAAAAAATGGAGGCTTTACATGGACCAATATTGAGGGTAATTTACCAGACATGCCAGTGAGATGGGCTTTGTTCAATCCCAATAAAAATTGGCAGGTAATGCTTGCTACAGAGTTAGGTGTATGGACAACCGACACTATTTTAAACGCAGCTACCAATTGGGCTCCAAGCAATACTGGCTTCTCAAATGTTAGAACCGACATGTTAAAAATGCGAACTTCTGATAAGCAAGTGCTTGCTGCAACGCATGGTAGAGGAATTTTTACCACCAATGCTTTTGCCCCTCCATTTGCCGATTTTGTGGCCAACAAAAAATTGAGTTATGTGAGTGCGTTTGTAAACTTTACAAGCACGTCCAATGGTGCAACTACATACTTATGGGACTTTGGAGACGGTACAAGCAGTACCTTACAAAATCCAAGCAAGCAATATTTTTCACCTGGTTTTTATAATGTAAGCTTGTCTATCAACGGTGGTCTGTATTCAAAAACCTATAACAATTTGATTCAAATTTTACCTTACAGACCAACGCCATATACTTTAACAAATGGGGGTAATTTTGAAACAAATGCGGGAGATTTTGGTGCTGATTTAGTTAACGGTATTGGATTTGTAAGAGGTAATTCTACCACAACAGGAAAGAACGGAACAGCCAGCGGCAGCAGTGCTTGGGTAACAGGTCTAACCGGAAACTATGCAGATAACAACGAAGCCTATTTATATTCGCCAAGCTTTAATTGTTCTGCAGCAGGTACCTACGTTTTAAAATTTAAGGTAAAAAACAAATTTGAAATAAGTTACGATGGCTATATAGTTGAATACAGTTTAGACCTAGGCAATAATTGGATAAAACTAGGAACTTCTGTGCTCACAAATTGGTACGATTTTTCTAACACCTTTGCCAATACAGCCTTTCCTCAAAATCAACCTTATTTCAATGCAACCATGTCTGCTTATACGCAAAAGCAATTCACCTTTTCTTCCTTAGCAGGCAATACTAAGGTGGCGTTTCGTTTTGTATTCAAATCAGACCAAAATACAAATGATGTGGGTTTAGCTATCGACGATTTTGAAATAACTGGTCCCAATAACAACGCATTACCTGTTAATTTGATTCAATTTTGGGGCAAAAGAGTGGGCAACAATGAGGTGGATTTATACTGGAATACCGCTAGTGAAAAAAACAACAAAGGCTTCTATGTAGAAAGAAGCGAAGATGGATTTAACTTCAATGCTATTGGTTTTGTAGACGGAAAATTAAATACAAATAATATAAGCAAATACTACTTTAAAGACGCAAATGCCACACAAGATTATTTGTACTATAAACTCAAACAAATTGATATGGATGGAGCTACCAACTTTTCA
>JBILJL010000151.1:0-6023 GCA_044377255.1 Bacteroidia bacterium | reverse complement strand
GCCAAAAGACAATAAACAACTTCAAGAATATCAATGGATATATTGTTTGGCCAAGCCATTAATTGCAGCCAAAAGCAATCAGTTCACATTTCTTTTAAACCCTTATTTCACTTCATTTCATAAAGATCAATACCTCGCAGAAATTAATAAACCACCTTGTTGGATAAACAGCTTTACTTAGCCTGTTTATACCCCAAATTTTAAGCAATCTATCTTGCAGATAGGCTTGCGTTTGTGCATTTATTAATTTTAATTCAAATGAAAAAAATATTCATATTCATGTTGGCAATGGGTACATTGTTAACTATAAATTCTTGCAAAAAAACCACTACTGAACCAACCCCAGATCCAGTGGTACCAACCACACCTACCACGCCAGAAGGCATGATAAAAATTGGTGAAACCTATGTTATTGGGGCAAAAGCCAAGGCATATATTTATGCCAAACAAGCCTTGTTTACAGGCTTTAACACCATTTATGTGGCCTTATATGATTCGGCAGATGGCACGCGCTTAACAGATGGACATTTTTCGATGGGTGCTGAAATGGATATGGGCAGCATGATGCATAGTTGCCCGAACGAAGAAAATGAAGAAATAGATTCAACTACCAATTTATATAGTGGCAATTTGGTATTTATTATGCCAACAACCATGATGGGAAATTGGAAACTTCACATTGGTTACCACAACCATAAAATAGACAAAGAAGGTGAAGGAGAATTGGCCATTACGGTTAAAGACGCTTCTCCTGTTAGGCTATATTCTACTGAACTTGCGGCAGATGACAGTGCCAAGGTATTTGTAAGTTTTGTATTACCATCAAAAGGTAAAGTTGGCTTAAACGACGCAGAATTTACCATACATGAAATGGCCACTATGGAAAGCTTTCCTGCAGTAACGGATTATACCATACAAATGATTCCTACTATGCCAAGTATGGGTCATGGTTCACCCAAAAATGTTGACCCAACCCATACTGCAAACGGACATTATAATGGGAAGTTAAACTTTACCATGACAGGCCTATGGAGAATACAATTGAAGCTATATAAAAACAGTATTCTCTTAACAGATCAAATCTTTTTTGACATTACTTTATAATGAATAAATTGAAGCTATTGCCTTGCGTATTGTTGTTATTAACAGTACGCATGGCATGGTCTCAAACAGATACTTCCCGGGTAAGGTTACTCAATGAAGTAACCATACAAAGTTCCAATACCAAAGACCAAATAGGATTCTATCAAAGCTCTAAGCTTGCCACCACAGAAGAAATCCTAAGCAGAATGGAAGGCGTAAACCTCATTTCACGGGGAGTTTATGCCATGGAACCCACACTAAGAAGTTACAGTGCAAACCAAATTAATCTGAGCATAGATGGCATGCGCATATACGGCGCCTGCACAGATAAAATGGACCCTGTTTCTGTTTATGTAGAACCTATTAACTTACAAGGAATAATTGCAGCACATGGCGCTCAAGGCAACTTTAATGGAGGCAGTATAGGTGGCAACATCAACCTCAAATTTAAATCGCCCAGCACCCTTTGTCACACCCAATACCTTACCCAATTTGTTCAATCTTATAGCACCAATAACCAAGCACTTTCTAGCAGCTTTGTCTTTGAAAAAGCAGGCAAGGCAAATGGTATCATGTTAAGCGGCACCTATAGAAAAGCCAATAATTACCAATCACCAGATAGCGTCATTCTATACAGCGGTTTCGAAAAATTAAACTTCTCGGCTTCCTTTCAACAAGTATTAGATTCTAATAACCAAATAAGAATACACTACCTTGGAGATTGGGGCAGAAACATTGGCTACCCTGCATTGCCCATGGATGTAGGCAAAGCAGACGCACATATTGCCTCCATAAGTTATATCTATACTGGCAAAGAAGGCATGCTTAAACAAAGTGAAACCAAGTTGTATGCTAACAACATTTACCACGTAATGGACGATACCCATAGGGCATTTGTGCCCATGCATATGGATATGCCAAGCTGGAGCGAAACCAAATGTATTTACAATCAAAGCAGTTTAAAGAAAAACAGACACGGTCTGAACCTAAGAGTGGATGCGCATGTAAATAAACTGAGGGGCGATATGACCATGTATCCCAACAATGGCGACCCTTCCATGTATATGCAAACCATGCCGGAAAGCTATATCAAAAACGCTGGCCTAGCCTTTAAATACCAGTTCGATGTGAAGGCAAATTACTTTGTAAAACTCAATGGCCGAATCGACCACTATCAACAATATGCTTTAGCTGGACTTGGTTCAGACCAATTTATAGGATTTGGTTACGACATTACAGCTACCAAAAAAGATTGGGTAAAGAGTCTTTCATTAGTGAATTGCTTGGTGCATAAAAATAATTTTAGTTCCTCTATTATTTTGGGTTATGCAGAAAGAATTGCCAGCAGCAATGAGCGTTACGGCTATTATTTATTTATTCCCATGGATGGCTACGATTACTTGGGAAACCCAAATTTAGGCTTAGAAAAAAGCTTGCAAATGGAGTATGTATTAAGGCAAGAAAACAAGAAATTGCAATGGAGCATGCAGGCATTTTACCACCATGCGCCCCAATATATTTACACCTATGTGGTAGAAGGGTATCAAGCTATGACTATAGGTGCCAAAGGAGTTAAGAGCTATCAAAACATTGATTATGCCATACAAACCGGCGCAGAAGGAATGTTAAATTGGCGCATTGGAGATGGCTTGCAATACCGCAGCAACCTAAAATATATTTATGCTAGAACCTTCGACAACAAGCCCCTACCGCTTATTGCGCCCTTTAAATTACAACAAGCCTTAAGGTATAATTGGGAGAAAACACAAGTACAATTGGAGTATAATTTTAGTGCTGCACAAAATAGAATAAGCACAGATTTTGGCGAAAGAAAAACTGCCGCCTTCCATCTTATAAACCTCAGAATTGCGCAAAGTATAGCACACGAAAGAAACACTTTTCAAGTGGCCTTTGCAATAGAAAATATATTCAATATCACATACCACGAGCATTTAGATATTGGCTATATTCCGCGCTTGGGCAGAAATTTCTCCTTTACTTTTGCCTATATTCTTCGTTAATAAGCTTTTCCTTCGAACGATCTTAATTGGCGAACAATGAAGATGGTACAAAAGGTGAAGCCAATGGCAAAATAACCTACCACATTGTATCCTTGTAAAGTGCCATCAGGCATTTTTGTTACCAAGGTTCCAGCAAAATAAGAAGCAAAGCCTGCAGTTAATTGTTGTAAAGAGGCACTTATGCTCATAAAACTGCCTCTCAATGCGGGGTTAACTGCCCCAGTAACCATGGCTTGCGCAGGCGCAAACCTGCCTCCAGAAAAAACAAAAAACGCCGCGGTAACAGTTAAAACATAAGGCATTGGAATAGGCGGCATATTGGTAATGCCCCAAACTGGAATTAATGAGAGTACCACAAAAATGGTGAATACTTTTAGCTTACCTTTTCTATCTGCGAGCTTACCAATATAAGGTGAAGTAAAAATAGTGAGCAGGCCGCCTATGAAATAAATATAGGTTAATTCAGATTCCTGAAAACCAACATTCGACACCATATACGGACTCAAAAAAGGTATGATACTAAAATGTCCCATCATTAAAAACATCATGAGTACCAAAGCCAATACTTGGTTTTTATTAGAAAAAATTGCCTTCAAAATTTCTATTGGATTTTGGTGACCTTCTTTTTTAATGTGTTGGTTCAAAGAAGGAATATAACGTTGGATCAAAAACCATATTGGAATGCCACAAACGCCTAAAAATAAAAAGGGCGCATGCCAAGCTAAACTGCTGTGTGTGGCAAAATACAGTCCAAAGGGTACACCAAAAACAGAAGCCACAGAAAAAGCTGCCATGATAACCCCCATTGCTTGTCCGCGCCTGTCTAAAGGAATTACATCGCTTACAATGGCCATAACAATTGCACCTAAAACCCCGCCAAACAAGCCTGTAAAAATCCTTGCGGCTATAAGCACTTTATAATCCCAGGCCAAGCCGCAGAGAAATGTTCCTATAATAAAGCCTATGTATAAAATAGACAAGGCTTTCTTTCTGTCGATTCTATCAATTAAAAAGGCAGTTAAAATGCCCGAAACGCCTGCACTAAATGTATAACTGGAAACGATAACTCCAAACTCTTTTGGACCAATAGCAAACAAGCGCATCAATTGTGGACCCAATGGCATCATGATCATGAAATCCATGATATTGGTGAAATTTATTGCCGCTAGGGTGTATAGTATTATCTTCTCTTGTTTGCTCATAAATAAAAAAAGTCTGCTATGTACTAACAGACATTGCAAAAATAACCAATAAATCAAATCAACAGAATTAATTTAGGTTCCTAAATTTTGCATATACCTAATATGACATTTACCTCAATTTTTGTTAGATGGTTTATAATCTTGAAGGATTGTATGGATGCGCATGAGTTTATTTTTCATAATTGGCTTGGCTATAGAACAATGACCAAAAATTAAACCTTGTTCAGCAGAATTATTAGTAAACGACTTATTAAAGGAATGAACACTAATATTGTTTTTACTCAATAAACCCACAATTTCTTTGTCGAGCATACTAGATTTAATCATTACCAAGGATTGAAGACTTAATGTGTCGTTATGAATGAGATTAAAACCAAATCCTTTTAAAATTTGATTGAATTGCTCCTCAAAAAACACCTTTCTCTCTTTGGTTATTGTTATTAAATTATCTAAGTGGGCATGCAATACTTTTTTTTCAATAAATTGGTTCAAAACGTATTGAATTGAAGGAGAAACAAAACGATGAGAATGTTTTACCATTAGCTCAAATGGCAACCTTAAGTTTTGTGGCACAATAATATAGCCAATTCTCAACGATGGATGCAGGATGCGATTAAAGGTTCCAAGGTAAATGGTCTTTTGCCTTTGGTCGAGGCTAAACAAGGAAGGCAGCTTATTGTCCCAATTATTGAGCTCATGTTCGTAATCGTTTTCAATGATGTAGCTTTGGTTCTCCTCTGCATACTGCAATAAATCTAGCCTTCTATCCAAAGGCATTTTAACACCTATGGGATAATGACAAGAAGGGGTTACATGAATCAATTTAGATTTTAGTTTTGATTGTCGCATATAATCAACACTTATCCCCTTTTTATCAATTGGCACTCCCAAAATATTTGCCATTAATCCTTTAAAAACCGCATGAACATTAGGAAATGTTGGATTTTCAAGAATTACATTTTCGCGAGGATTTAACAAGATACTACTCAAAATAAACAAGGATTGCATGGATCCAGAAACAATAAAAACTTGGCTTGGGTCACAATTGATATTTCTAGTAAGGTTGAGATAATTTGAAATGTTTAATTTCAATTTTTCAATACCTGATGAAGGTGAATACGACAAATTAGAAAACTCAATCTCTTTCCAATACATATTGGTTAAATTCTTCCATTGTGATACGGGGAAAATATCCAATGGGGGTAAACCCGGACTAAATGCTAAATTTTCGGCACTGTTAGAAACATTGAAATTGCCTAAATCCAAAAACGATTTCCCAATCTCAGATAATTGCTGGTAGGCAATTTCATTGCCTTGAGGTATAACAATTGGTTTAGGCTCCTTTGGTTTTAATTGGTAACCAGAATTTCGTTTAGAAACTAGCAAACCATCCAAAACGAGAATATCATAAGCCTTTATCACCGTGCTTCTTGAAATGCCTAAAGCCAAAGCCAATGTTCTTGTTGGGGGCAATACAAAATTATCTGGAATTTCTGTTTTGATAATCATTTTGTACAACATCTTGTAAACTTTGATATACAACTTTTCGCCTTTTAAGAGCTTAGAATTTGCAATATTCTTTTGGTATTCGTCTACAATTTTTTTTAACAAAACCGACATAATTGGTACTCTTTTATTTAAATAATTGGTATGCCAAATATAGCTTTTTCAACTATTACTTTGAGGTAATATTTAGAACTTATTTTAAAACTAAATT
>JBILJL010000150.1:0-6041 GCA_044377255.1 Bacteroidia bacterium | reverse complement strand
AAGCTTCTGTAAGGTTTTCAATGAAATCAATTCCCGTATTGCTAGTAGGCCATTGTTCGATAGGCATTAGTTCTGAAATAAAATCAACCAAACATTCAGGTGTTCCTTTTGTCTCGAACCTGAACATAAATTGAGTTGGCAGAAACAAAAGAACTTCGGATTTATTAGATTGAAGCAATGATTTTATATCACCAACTTTGATGTCTTTGTAGCCATATGGGTCAATAAAAACAAATGCCTTCTGTTTCTTTAATCCGTTAATTTCATTGGCAACTTCGGGTAATAATGTTTTGTAATCTTTTTGTGAAAAATTGAGTTTTCCAATTTCAGAATAATGCAGTTTTCTGTTGGCAATTTCTTTTTGTAGTTTTTCTACTTTCCATTTTTCTATATCATTAAATAAGCAATTGAATTTGTCTGTTTTGTTTCCACTTGATTTATTTGCATAAAATATATTCTTTATTGTCTCTAAAATTACAATAGGGCTGCCTTTACCTTCATCATCATAAATTTCTTCGCCACAAAACAAATCGTACAAATGAATATCACCAACGTACTTTGATTGTGTAAGAACATTCAAATACCGTTCTAGATATAATTTTAACAATCTGATTTTTACTTCAGAATGTTGCATCATTATTTGTTGAGATTCTTTCATTTATGCTGCCAAAGCTTCATTTAATTCATTAATAATTTCTTCTGTCTTATCTCCAAATAATTGCCACATCTTACCCAATCCGCCCTGTGCATTAAACGGGTTTAAGTCAAAATCATCTTTGTCAATATGAAAACTATTGACAACATAATCTTTAATCATTCTAAGCCATTGCATTTGCTCTTCATTAAACTTTGTGGCACCAGCTTGTTTTTTAAACACCCAATCCTGAAAATTTTTGTCCACTATTTTATCATAAGCGGTAAGCGTTGAATCTAATCCGCTTATTTTACGAATGAGAGAAACAATTGCGGTTAGTTCATTTCTTGGTGAACCGTTGCATTGTTCCAATGCCTCGTAAGCCCGCCAAACATTCATTGGGGCAAGTGTTGGTTTATCGTTTTGTAGTTTTTCCAACACCTCTTTAATCATTGTGTAAGTCAATTCCCTTCTGCGAAATGGTTGGTTGTAAAAAATCTGCAAGGCCATTAATTCATCTTTATGCTCTTGCATCCATTCTGAAAAATTGGCAATTAATTCTTTGGCTTTGTTGGTATTGTCTTTGTCCCAACCAACGTGAATCACTTCATCAGGATTAGCCAAGTCAATTTTTTGTTCGTGAGCCTTGCGAACATTTTCAATGTATTCGTTCAATTCACCTGTAAATACTTTGGCAGCCTCGTTCTGTAATGATTCGGTTTTAGTTTTTATAGCAGCATCAATTTCTACTGGTGCTGCACCTGCCATTTCGGTTCTTACTTTGCTTTCAATTTCTTCAAGTACATCAGGATTAAAAGCATTCAATAATTCTTTTACTACTTGTGAAACGCTTTTGCCATTGGCTTTTTCGGTAAATTGCTTTTTTTCTTTTTCAGTAATTTGTTTATCTAATCTTGTCAGTCGGTTTGCCAATGAAGTAAATAATTCTTCTTCTCTTGCTCCAACTGCAACGGCTTGTAATAAATCTTTTAGCGGAACGCCTGGCTTTTTCTCCAAAGGTCGGCTGTCTGTTTTTAAACTTTTGGTTACACCAATGGCATCTACAATTACAAAATGGTCTTTGGTAAACTTTGCTGTTGGCGTAACTTTTCGCAAACTATCTAAATCAATAGTTCGTGTGCCTCTGCCTTTCATTTGCTCAAAATAATTGATGCTTTTTACATCTCTCATAAAAAGCAAACATTCGAGCGGCTTAATATCAGTTCCAGTCGCAACCATATCAACTGTAACAGCGATGCGTGGGTGATAGTCATTTCTAAATTGTGATAAAACCGATTTCGGGTCTTCGTCAGTTTTGTAAGTTATCTTTTTACAAAATTTATTTTCTTCGGCAAATTCTTCTCTTACAATGTCTATAATATCGTTGGCGTGGCTGTCAGTTTTAGCGAAGATTAAAGTTTTAGGAACTTCAAAATTTCCGTTTTTATCGTAGCGTTCTTTAAAAATACTTGGCAAATGTTCCTTGAAAGTGCGGATGATGGTTCTTATCTGATTAGGATTTACTACATCTTTATCCAATTGCTGCTTAGAATAATTTTCATCTTCATCCTGCAATTCCATTCGTTTCTTTCTACTCAAGCGTTCACGGTGTTCAATATATTCGCCTTTCCAAAGTGTAGCACCTTGTTGGGTTACTTTGGTATCAATGATAAATACTTCGTAACCTACATTAACGCCATCAGCAACCGCCATTTCGTGAGAGTATTCACTTACTAAATTCTGGTCGAAGTAACCAATGGTTCTTTTGTCGGGAGTAGCGGTTAAACCAATTTCAAAAGCATCATAATATTCCAATACTTGTTTCCAAAGGTTGTAAATGCTTCGGTGGCATTCGTCAATTACAATGAAATCAAAAAACTCAATCGGCATTTTTCCATCGTATTCAATCGGTGGTATTTCTTTTGGTTGATATTTTCGTTCGTTTGGATTTTCTTCTTCTGCACTTTCTTCAAGTTCAGTTCCTTTCAAAATAGAATACAAACGCTGAATAGTGCTTATGCAAACCTGACTGTCGGTTGCAATGTAACTTGATTTCAGTCGTTGAACGCTGTATAATTCAGTAAATTTTCTATTGTCATCATTCGGAACGAATGACATAAATTCTTGCTCCGCTTGTTCGCCCAAATTTTTGGTGTCAACCAAAAATAAAACTCGTTTTGCTTTTGCATATTTCAGCAAACGGTAAATTGCGGTTATCGCAGTGAAAGTTTTACCCGAGCCAGTGGCCATTTGTATTAAGGCTCTTGGTCGGTTTTCTTTAAAGGAAGTTTCTAATTTGGTTATGGCGTTAATTTGGCAATCACGTAATCCTTCGGTTTGTAATGCAGGCAAGTCGAATAACCTTTTACGAAGTGATTTGTCTCGCTTCACCCAATCTTTTAATGTTTCGGGTCGGTGAAAACTGAATACTTCTCTTGCTCTCGGTTTTGGGTCTGTAAAGTCGGTAAACCTTGTTACTTCGCCTGTACTGATATACACAAAAGGCAAAGGTTCATTTTTAAGATGTTTGAGTTTGGCATTAGCATATTCTTCACCTTGTCCTTCGTGAACATTCATCCGATGTCCTTCTTCTTCACGTTTAGCTTCAATTACTCCGCAAGGTTTTCCTTCAACAAATAAAACATAGTC
Organism: Bacteroidia bacterium; assembly: GCA_044377255.1. Classification (GTDB taxonomy): domain Bacteria; phylum Bacteroidota; class Bacteroidia; order UKL13-3; family UKL13-3; genus B1. The sequence continues at coordinate 2,758 of JBILJL010000150.1, read as the reverse complement.
CGCAGGACCAACATCAGTCAAATATTCCTTAACAGCAACACCAATTCCAGCATTCAGATTTACTTGTTTGATGCTTTGAATAACCCAGCCGCACCGCTTAAGTGCGGCCTCAATATTATCTCTTGCAATTTGCTCTGGGTTTTGGTTTATCATTAGCTAGTACAATAATAATTTATATTAGTTAAGAAACTCAAAATTATTTCAAAATGCTGACTAAAACCCCATGGCCAAAGATTTTTCCTTAATAATAGAATGAATTACTCCACCTCTTTATTGATCATGTTCCACAATTTATCTTTGAGTTCTTCTAAACCTTGTTGGGCGGCAGAACTGATGAACACGTGAGGGATACGAGGAAGTTTCTTTTTGATTTCTTTGAGGGTTTCGGCATCAACTAAATCGGATTTGGTGATGGCCAATATTCTGCTTTTGGCAGATAGCTCTTTGTTGTATAATTTGAGTTCGCGCAACAATACATTGTACTCATCTTTGATATTTTCGCTGGTGGCAGGCACCATGAATAATAATGTTGCATTGCGTTCTATATGGCGTAAAAAGCGGGTTCCTAAGCCTTTTCCTTCATGCGCCCCTTCTATAATTCCAGGGATATCTGCCATTACAAAAGATTGGTAATCGCGGTAAGGTACTATGCCTAAATTAGGTACCAAAGTAGTAAAAGGATAATCTGCAATTTCTGGTTTGGCGGCGGTTATAACAGAAAGTAAGGTTGATTTACCTGCATTTGGAAAACCTACTAAACCTACATCGGCTAGGATTTTTAATTCTAATATTTTCCATTCTTCCTTGCCAGAAATACCCGGTTGGGCGTGGGTTGGTGCTTGGTTAACGGATGTTTTAAAATGGAAATTTCCTAAACCACCCCTACCACCAGCAAGCAAAACATGCTCTTCACCATGTTCGGTTACTTCAAACAAAAAATCGCCAGTTTCTGCATCGCGGGCAACGGTTCCAAGGGGAACTTCGAGGTATTCATTGGGACCATCTTTTCCTTTTCTTAATCCGGCATCGCCATTTCCGCCCGGTGCCGACATTACGTGCTTGCGGTATTTAAGGTGCAAGAGGGTCCACAAGTTGGAGTTACCTCTCAAGATAATGCTGCCACCTTTTCCACCATCACCACCATCGGGACCACCTTTGGCAGTGTGTTTATCGCGCAAGAAGTGCATTGCACCAGAACCACCTTTGCCACTGCGGCAACATATTTTTACGTAATCTACAAAATTTGAATCGGCCATATAACTTTTGAATTGCTGTTTTTTTGATGCCCTTATTGCATAAAAAAGCCCACAAAGATAATCTTTATGGGCTTGTATAAAAAATTGCTTTCAATTAAACCTTGTCAATCTCTTGGCAAAGGGCATCAAAAATATCATCTATCTCCCCTATTCCATTAATGCCTTTGTATTTGTTTTGAGCCGAATAATAATCCTTTACTGGCATGGTTTCGGCATTGTAAACATCTATTCTATTTTGTATAATGGCAGGATCTTGATCGTCGGCACGGCCGCTTTCTTTGCCTCTTAGGAGCAATCTTTTGCGCAATTCTTCTTCTTCCACTTCCAAGGCAAGCATTAAGGTAATGGATGTATTTTTACTTGCCAATAATTCATCTAATGCTGCGGCTTGGGCAGAAGTTCGTGGAAAGCCATCGAAAATAAAACCATTTGGTTCAGCATGTTTGTTAACCTCCGAGGCCAACATGGCAATGGTAACTTCATCTGGCACCAATTTCCCTTGATCAATATAACTTTTGGCTAAAATGCCTAACTCGGTGCCACCTTTGATATTGGCTCTGAAAATATCGCCAGTAGAGAGGTGAACCAACTGACATTTATCAATTAGTTTGGCAGATTGGGTGCCTTTGCCTGCGCCCGGAGGGCCAAATAGTACAAGATTTAACATTTATCTTAACAATAAGCTTGCGAAGAAAAAGGAAAGTTTTTGAACAACAAATGATTTTTAAAATAAAATCCAATTTTCATTAAAAAGAATTCCTTAAGCAAACGTTTTTGGTTCAAACCGAAGCTTTATTAAGGATACTTTTTAAAAAATGGCGGGTGGTGTTTACAGAAAAATAATTTTAAATTAATCAATATTTAGCTGAAAAACAGACAAAAACAAGATAATATGAAATATTAAGCATACCTTTGCGCGGCTAATTATTTTATTTTACAGTATCAATCACAACATAAATACCAACTAAAAAAAATGTTAGCACTCACAATTAACAATAAAGAATGGCTAAGTCACAAGAAACCTTTAGTAAAAAAGAAAAAGAGAAATTAAAGCTCAAAAAGAGAAAAGAAAAAGAAGAGAAGAAAGCTGAGCGAAAAGCCAACTCTCAAAAGGGTCAAGACCTTGAGGACATGTACGCTTACGTAGATGAGAATGGTAATTTAACCTCTGTACTACCCGATCCTAAAAAGAAAAAAATCATTAATTTAGAGGATGTAAATATTGGTGTTGGCAGACAAGCGCCTGCTGAGCCTGAGGAAGTATTGCGCAAAGGAGTTGTGACCTTTTTTAATGAATCGAAAGGATATGGATTTATTAAGGATACTAAAAACCAGGCAGGTGTTTTTGTTCATATCAATGGATTAATTGACCAAGTAAAAGAAGGTGATAAAGTTTCTTTTGAGATTGAGATGAATCACAAAGGAGCAAACGCTATTAAGGTTAGATTTGATGTAGTTGAAAAAGTGAAGCCAGCTCCAAAAGAACCTATTGCTTCGCCAGT
>JBILJL010000149.1:0-6115 GCA_044377255.1 Bacteroidia bacterium | reverse complement strand
AATGCTATCAAGCAGGTTAAGAAAGTACCAGAAATAGATAGTAACCAAATCATAGTTTTAGGTCATGGATTGGGTGCCTATTTTATTCCTTATTTTCAAAAAAGTGTCCCTAATATCCATGGGTTTATTTCATTCAATGGAAATTTTAGTAACCTGTCTCAACTATTGGTTCAGCAAAATTTTTATTTAACTACCAAGCTGGCAGAGCCTCAAAAACAAGAGGCTAAGCTAAATTTGCAGAAAGCCAATTATGCTTTAAATGCTTTGTCGGTTAAGAGTAAATCAGATTCATTGCCTTATGGTTTTTCTGCAAGCTATTGGCTGTTTTTAAAAGAGAATGGTCCAACACAACATATTGCAGAAGTGGTTTACCAACCCATATTATTTTTACAAGGTAATAGAGATTACCAAGTGCCAATTTCTGAATTGGAGCAATGGAAAAACTTGGGTCAAACCTATGCCATTAGAACTTGGACATTTGCTTCTTTTCCTAAATTAAATCATTTGGGATTAGAAGGAGAGGGGCCATCACTTCCTGCCGAGTATTTAAAGCCCAACAATATACCCTACGAAGTAATTTTGCGCATAGCAAGTTTTGTGCTTTATTGATTTTTGCGCTTAACTTGCAGACCGCATGAGAAAATTCTATTTACTTTTTCTTTCCATTTTAATGGTTGCTAGTGCGCAGGCTCAAATAAAATTTGATGCTGCTGCAAAGGCCAATGAAGCTATTTATTTGTTTAGGCAAGCCAAGTTTGAAGGCATTTATCAGCGGCTTGATCCAACCATGAAGCGCTATTTAGATGTAGAGAAGCTACAAGGCCTTTGGGATGGTTTAGAAATGCGCTACGGCTTGGTTCAAACCGTTGGAGAACCCAAAGTTACCTTGAACGACACCTTAGCCATAACATTAACTCCTATTCAATTTGAGAAGAAAAAAATGGGGTTAAAATTGGTGTTTAACGAGAAAGCACAAATAGCGGGTATGTTTTTAGATGCGCCAAAACCCCAGTATCAGCCTGCTTCCTATGTAAATGCTTCCAAGTTTTATGAGTATAAAAAAGTTTTGCCTGATCCAAAATTTCCTACTGATGCCGTATTGACTATTCCTGCTAAAGGAAGCAACTTTCCGGTGGTTATTATTGTGGGGGGCTCCGGTGCTACCGACAAAGATTTAACTATTGGGCCAAACAGAATATACAAAGACATTGCTTGGGGATTAGGCAATAATGGCATAGCAGTTTTGCGGTATGATAAACGTACCAAGGACAATGGTGCACAGATGGCTAAAAACAAGAATTTAACGGTTAAAGATGAATACTTAGACGACTTAAAACTGGCCATACAAATGGTAAAAAACAATCCGGAAATTGATAGCAATCAAGTATTCGTTCTAGGACATAGTGAGGGAGGCTATTTGATTCCTTATTTTGAAAGGAACCTCAAAGGTATTGCGGGGTATATTTCATTTGCGGGCAATTACTCCAAGTTAGCGGATTTAATGTGCATGCAAATTGAATACCTCATGAAGGACTTACCTGATGCTGATAAAAATGGTTATCTGGAAATGCTAGAAAAAGCTATTTATGCAAGAGACAAGATTCAGGAAAGTAGTGCTAATGACAGTTTACCCCCAGGGTTAACCGCTGCATACTTGATTCATTTGAATGAAAATGGTCCAGAGAAATTGAGTGCTAATATCAACAAAAAGCGGGTGTTGTTTGTACAAGGTGGCAGAGATTACCAGGTGCCACCGAGTGAAATGGATAAATGGAAATTGGCATTGAAAAATAATACTCAAGCTGATTTTGCGCTCTTTCCAGAGCTTAACCACATTGGCTTGGATGGCAAAGGAATCTCAAAACCCAGCGAATACGAGGTTCAAGGAAATGTACCCGAGGAGGTAATCCTAAAAATCACGCGCTTCGTTTTGTATTGATCTTCTGAGGTGAAGGTTTATTTATTTAACCACAGAGATCACAGAGAGAATTAAACAGAGTGCACAGATGTATTTTTTTATATTCCTCCGAAAGTTAATTTCTTCCTTAATTTATATTTTGTGTATTTAAAGCCTGAAAGGCTTGAATAATAGTAGCCCCGCATAAAATGCGGGGTTTTATAATTGTCACAATCCATTTCCAACCCTGAAAGGGTTGAATGAAATATACGTTGCTCAAGCATTCCAAATTCAGGATTCAAAATAATGACGTTTTGCCAAATATTTGAATTCGATTTGACCCGGATGGAAAAATTCAACCCATTTTAGGGTTGTAAAAATATTTGTAATCAATTGCACCCCGCATTTCATGCGGGGCTATTATAGTTAAAGCCTTTCAGGCTTTATTTCACCAAAAAAATTAAATAAAAACCTACGTACCTTGGCGCCTCTGTGGCAAAAATCGTTACTTTGTTTCTTTGTGTAAAAACCTCCGTGCCTTGGCGCCTTGGATGCAAAATTAAACAAGCACCTCCATTTGTAGATAATGCCTTTCCACATCTTGTAGGATGAATTTAATTTCATCTATTTGATCGGCCATGACCAAACGGGTTCTAAATTCCTTAAAATGATCAATCCCTTTGAAATACTGACTATAATGCCTGCGCATTTCGTAGATACCTGCACGCGGACCTTTCCACTCAACCGATTTCTCCAAATGGGTTTTGCAAACCTCAATTCTTTGCATAATTGAGGGAGGAGGCAACATATTTCCAGTTTCTAAGAAATATTTTATTTCGTTAAAAATCCAAGGGTATCCAATTGCCGCGCGGCCAATCATAATGCCGTCTACGCCGTATCTGTTTTTATATTCCAGTGCTTTTTGAGGGGAGTCAATATCTCCGTTACCAAAAATGGGAATTTTGATTCTAGGGTTGTTTTTTATGGCAGCAATTAAGGTCCAATCTGCCTCCCCTTTATACAATTGTGCACGTGTTCTTCCGTGAACTGTTAATGCCTGTACACCTACATCCTGTAAGCGTTCAGCCACTTCTTCCACATTTTTTGAACCCTCATCCCAGCCCAATCTGGTTTTTACGGTAACAGGAAATTTGGTAGACCTAACCACAGCCTCTGTTACCTTCACCATCTTGGGTAGGTCCTTTAAAATTGCGGCTCCCGCGCCTTTGCAGACTACTTTTTTTACAGGGCAACCGAAATTTATGTCTACTAAATCTGGGTTAGCAACATCCACAATTTGAGTGGCCATCGCCATCGCTTCTTCATCGCCACCAAATATTTGTATGCCTATAGGGCGCTCATAATCAAATATATCCAGTTTTTGTCGGCTCTTAATGGCATCTCGGATCAAGCCTTCCGAAGAAATAAACTCGGTGTACATCATGTCGGCTCCATTGGCTTTACAAACTATCCTAAAAGGTGGGTCGCTCACATCTTCCATAGGAGCAAGAAGGAGGGGAAATTCGCCGAGATCTATTTTACCAATTTTTGCCACTGACTTAAGTTTAATATATTGCGCACAAAAGTAAGCAAAATGAAACTAAGTAACTATTTAAGAGAAACCCTTTGGCTGCAATATTTCAGCAAAATTTTGATCTTAATTGGAATGGTATTGGTATTTGGGGGCCTTGGCGCCTTTTTGTCGAATATTATTTGCTTGCAAGTTTATGGTGTTGATTTTACCTCTTTTGATTTTAATTCAATTAAAAAGGAGGATGCCAATATTATTGCTGCACTCAAAGTATTTCAAACGCTTGGTGGTGGGATTGGGATGTTTTTGATCCCAGGCCTGCTGTTTCCAAAAGTAATTAACTATGATGTAAATACTATGGTGATGTATTCTAGGAAGCCAGAAGCTTACCAAATATTAACCGCTTTGGTTTTGGTTTTCCTTACCGTTCCGGCAATTTCTTGGTTGTATCAAATCAATCAAGACATGAAATTTCCAGAAATGTGGAGTGATTTTGAAATGCGAATTCGTGCCATGGAAAATCAGGCGGCTGCCCTTACAAAGGTGTTTGTTACGGCAGATACCATTCCTATGTTGCTCCTCAATATTTTTGTGGTAGCCTTGGTTCCAGCTATTTGCGAAGAAGTGTTCTTTAGAGGTATTATACTACAATATACCAGGTATATATTCGACAAAGAGTGGATTGCCATTATCATATCTTCATTGGTATTTAGTGCTTTCCACGGTCAGTTTTATGGTTTTTTGCCTAGGTTTGCATTGGGTATTGTACTTGGTTTTGTTTTTCTGAAAACAGCTAGCATCTACCCACCATTGATCCTACATTTTATTAATAATGCCATGGCAGTTTTGATGGTTTATTGGGGGCCAGATTTACCTGCAATTGCTATTTTCAGCGAGAATTATGTGTTTAACTGGTATTGGGTAATTTTGTCATTTGCGGCAAGTATTGCTGTATGTTATTGGTTACAGTGGTATTTTAAGCAATCATTGTATACCCAATTTAAAAGAAAATAATTCTACATTCTTGAACTTTGCTTTTTAATGGTTGATAATTTTATCTCGTTAATTATTGCATTGTGAGCACCTTTGTAGCATGGTTGATATCAACTGCTTTTATTAAATTAAATTTATATAGTAAAATGGAAGGATGGGTTAGGATTTATAAATCAACAAACGCAATTGATGCAGAAATGGTTAAGGCCATGCTAATTGACCAAGGTGTAGAAGCAGTAGTAATTAATAAAATTGATAGCAGTTACTTATTTGGCGAAGCCTCTGTTTATTGTAAAAATGAGGAGGAAGCAATGGCTTTAGCATTTATCAATGTAAACCCTACGGATATCCATGAATAATTTTACCCAACGTGCATTAACAGGCTCCATTTTTGTGATAACCCTTGTGACATGCACTGTTTCCAATGAATGGAGCTTTTTCTTGTTGCTCTTCGCAATTAATTTTTTGTGCTTATTGGAGTTTTTTGAGTTGATGTTGCCCGATAAAAATTGGATTGAAAAATACCTTGGTGTGATTGCCGGAAGTGTAATTAATATCATGTTTGTATTTATCATCCGAGGCGATTTATCGCATGGGTGGTTTTATCATTTGATACCTGTTTTTATGCTGATGTTTATTATCAAATTATTTGAAAATACAGGTAGAGAATTTGATACCTTAGCCTTTCAAGTTTTGGGCATAGTTTACATCTGCTTGCCATTGAGTATGTTAGGTGATTTTGGTTATTTTAATGCCATCAATTATAGCTATTCATTGCCAATGGGCTTCTTTATTTTGCAATGGAGCAGCGATACCTTTGCTTATTTAGTTGGTCGTAAATTTGGCAAACACAAATTATTTGAGCGCATTAGCCCCAAAAAAACATGGGAAGGTAGCATTGGCGGTTTGATCCTAAGCGTTGCGATGGGCTATTTATTATCTAGGTTTTGGGATGACATTAGCTCGTTTGATTGGATGATGGTAGCCGGGATTATCGTGGTTTTTGGAACTTTTGGCGACCTTACAGAATCTTTGTTGAAACGCAATTTAAATATCAAAGACAGTGGTACTATTTTGCCCGGACATGGCGGAATGTTAGATCGTTTTGATGGTGTTTTCCTCTCAATTCCAGCAGTTTATTTTTATTTATTGTTAAGCAATTAGGCAAAGCCCTTGTCTATTGTCCATTGTTCTTGGGCTAAACGCAGCGCCCATCTGTCTATAAATTCCAATTTGTACCTTTTTATTTAAAAAAAAATAGTTACGTTTGCCCCACCTAACTAATAACAATTAACTCTATGTCAGGCAAAGAAAATGTAATTAAACATAGCTCAGAAAATCCTTTTGAATCTATGATGTCGAGATTTGACGAAGCAGCAAGCATTATCGGATTAGATGATAGCGATTACCAAGTATTAAAATCACCTCAAAAAACTGTAATTGTAAGTATTCCAGTTATGATGGATAATGGAAAAGTTCGCGTATTCGAAGGTTTCCGTGTAGTTCACAATGCAAATTTAGGGCCATCGAAAGGTGGTATTAGATACAGCATGGATGTTCATTTGGATGAGGTAAAAGCCTTAGCCGCCTGGATGACTTGGAAATGTGCGGTTGTTGGTATTCCTTATGGCGGCGGTAAAGGTGGTATCAAGTGCGATCCACGTAGCATGAGCAAGGGTGAATTAGAGCGCATG
>JBILJL010000148.1:0-6177 GCA_044377255.1 Bacteroidia bacterium | reverse complement strand
ATACTCGTCAAACCGACTCATTTATTGGTGTGCCAACCCCTGCCAACGCCCTATTTATTTGCAGCATTCCATTTGTGCTAGAGAACGGGCCATTTTTTGCGCAGGAAATTTATACTTCGATAGGTTTTTTACTTTTATTTCCAATCATATCTTCCTATCTTTTGGTATGCGAATTACCATTGTTTGCGCTTAAGTTCAAGCAATTTAGCTTCAAAGGAAATGAAATAAGGTATGCTTTTATTTTGATCTCTGTTTTACTCATTTTAATTTTTCATTACTTTGGAATTGGATTGAGTATAATTCTTTACGTACTTTTGTCGCTCTTCAACCATTTGAAAAAATAATATGAAATTCAAAGCAGAAATAGATGTAATGCCTCATGCAGCGCTACTAGACCCTCAAGGCAAAGCCGTAACTGGTTCAATGGTAAACATTGGTTTAGCCTCCATACAAAATGTGAGAATTGGCAAGCACATTAGTTTAGAACTTGAGGCTAATTCCGAAATAGAGGCAAATGAAATGGTTGAAACTGCTTGCAAAAAGTTGCTCGCCAACCTTATCATGGAATCCTACAATTTCCAAATAAAAGCCATTTAATTATGCGCCTCCGCAAGTTGCTTTTACTTGCACCAATTTTATTTATAAATCTTGCTGAACCTATATTTGCGCAAGATATCGGTTATGCTCGCTCCTGCATTAAAACCTTATGTAGTGATGATTTTTACGGAAGAGGTTATGTAAATAATGGAGACAAAATTGCCGCCCAATTTATCAAAGACGAATTTATTCATCACAAGCTAACAGGCTTGGGAGAAAATTACTTTCAACATTTAGGTTACCCAGTTATTTATTACCCAGAAAGAGTAGACATTGAATTGGATGGCCAAACAGCCTTTGCAGGACACGATTTTATTTTGAACCCAGGCTGTCCAAAAGTAAACGGCACTTTTAAAGTACTCAATGTTGATTCTAGCATGCTCGACAATAACTCGGAATTTGAGAAATTAAGCAACCGAAACCTCAAAAACACTTTCTTGGTAGTTGATGAAGTGAAAGGAAAAACCTTGTTACATCAAGATAGAGCTAAATTAATTTTAAGCAATGGCATAAAAGCCAAAGGACTAATTTTCAAAAATAACACAACCTTGATATGGAGTCCTGCCATGGAGTTTGCCACTTTTCCCATCATCTACTTTAAGAAAGGGATTTTACCTCAACTGGTTTTAAAAATGACGGTAAAAATTGATGCAAATTTTAAAGTTCATGGTACTCAAAATGTTTTGGGAATGGTTAAAGGAAAGGTTCAACCTGATTCTTTTATTGTTTTTACAGCACATTATGATCATTTAGGAATGTTGGGTAAGGAAGCCATGTTTCCTGGCGCCAACGACAATGCAAGTGGCGTAGCAATGATGCTTGATTTAGCTAGGCATTATGCTAAAAATCCTCCTCCCTATTCGGTGGTTTTTATTGCATTTGCAGGCGAAGAAATTGGTTTGATTGGCTCCTATTATTTTGTAGAAAATCCATTAATTCCATTAAAGAAAATTAGCCTGCTCATCAATATGGATTTAATGGCAACTGGTGATGAAGGTCTTACTGCTGTTAATGCTACCGTATTTCCAGATTTGTTTGAAAACCTAAAAATGTGCAATACTTTAGGAAATTATTTACCAAACATTGCACCAAGAGGTAAAGCACAAAACAGCGACCATTATTATTTCTCAGAAGCTGGAGTTCCAGCTTTCTTCTTTTACCTGAGAGGCAATTACCACCATTATCATGATGTAAATGATACTTATGAAGAACTCACCTTGAGCAAGTACAAAGAAGCTTTTCAGCTAATTTTAGATTTTGCAAACATGCGAATGAGTAAATAAAACAAAATCGCCATTTTAGTTGCACAATCCTATTATTTATCCTTGTTTCTTAAGCTTTTTTTCACCAACTTGGCCAATGTTAAAAAAAGAGTATGCCCATTGTTAATTCTTTAGTTAGTTGGTACCTAAAACGGAGACTCTCTGCGTTTGAGGAGATTTTAAATAATCCCCAACAGGTGCAACACGACCAATTACTGAAGTTACTGCACACCGCACAAATAACTGAATTTGGCAGACAATATGATTTCAAAAGCATACATAATTTACATACCTTTAAGCAGCGAGTTCCTGTAACCAATTACGATCATTACAAGCATTACATAGAACGAATGATGCAAGGCGAACAAAACATTTTGTGGCCTAGTGAAGTTCGTTGGTTTGCAAAATCATCGGGCACCACAAGTGCTAAAAGTAAGTTTATCCCTGTTACTTATGAAAGCATGGAGGAATGCCATTTTCAAGGTGGTAAAGATGTTTTGATGACCTACTTACTTCAAAAACCAGAATCAAATATTTTTAGTGGCAAATCATTGGTGATGGGTGGCAGTCACCAAATAAATAGCTCCAATAGCGAAAGTTTTTATGGCGATTTAAGTGCGGTGATGATGCAAAACTTACCTCTTTGGGCTCAATATTTAAGAACACCAGAATTGAGCATTGCCATCATGGATAATTGGGATGAGAAAATTGAGAAAATGGCAAGGGCTACTCTGGAAGATGATGTTACAAATATATCTGGTGTGCCAACATGGACGATCGTTCTCATAGAAAAACTTTTTGAACTAAGTGGCAAAAATAATTTAACAGATATTTGGCCCAACCTTGAACTTTATGTACATGGTGGTGTAAGCTTTACTCCTTATAAGGAAAGATTTAAGCAATTGATAAAAAGCAGTCAGGTAAATTTCTTAGAAACATATAATGCTAGCGAAGGATTTTTAGGAATACAAGATAGGCTAGATGCAGACGATATGCTTCTGATGTTAGATTACGGCATCTATTACGAGTTTATGCCAATGAGTGAATATGGAAAAGATTTCCCTGAAACTTTGAGCTTGGATCAAGTAAAGCCCAATGAAAATTATGCATTGGTTATTAGCACCAATTCTGGTTTATGGAGATACATCATTGGTGATACCATCAAATTTACTTCTGTAAACCCTTTTCGCTTTAAAATTTCGGGTCGAACCAAACACTTTATCAATGCATTTGGAGAAGAACTAGTGATTGAGAATGCAGACTTTGCTATCAAGGCTGCTTGCGATAAAACTGAAGCTTCGCTGGTAGATTATACAGCCGCGCCCATTTACTTTACCGAGCACACCAAAGGAGGCCACGAATGGCTCATAGAATTTGATCGTGAACCAAATTGTATGGATACTTTTGTGCAAACATTGGATCAAACATTGAAGCAAAAAAATTCTGATTACGAAGCAAAACGATTTAAAGACATGGCCATGTTAATTCCATTGGTTCGTAAAATGCCAAAAGGAACTTTTAAGGGTTGGCTTAAAAATGCAGGTAAATTGGGCGGACAACATAAAGTTCCAAGACTCAGTAATCACAGAACCTATGTAGAAGAAATTCTTAATCAATTTAGTAAATCCCAAGATTCTCTTACGTAAATAAACATGCAAAATATAATTAGAAATAGCGCAGTTTGGATGTTAAGTGGAGTCGTTTTTTGGCTAGTCATATTGCTTCTCGAGAGTCATACCCAAACTGAGGAAAAGAAAAACTTAGAAGAGTTCCAACTATACTATAAAGTTTATTCGCTGGCCCTGCCAAAATCAATCAGTTTTGCCGGAGCCAAAATACCCTTATCAGATTATGACGTTGCAGAGCGATACGACAAAGAAATTCTCACAAATGTATATTGGCAATCGCAAACTTTATTGATGCTCAAACGTGCTAATAGATACTTACCAATCATAGAAAAAATATTAGCAGCAAATGGTATTCCCGAAGATTTTAAGTATGTAGCTTTAGCAGAAAGTGGCCTGCAAAATGTGGTTTCGCCAGCAGGGGCAGCAGGCTTTTGGCAGTTTATGGATAAAACGGGTAAACGCTATGGCTTAGAAATATCAGAAGAGATAGATGAAAGGTATCATTTAGAGAAAGCAACTTATGCTGCATGCCTATATTTTAAAGAAGCATACAGCCAACTGAGGGATTGGAGTTTAGTTGCTGCAAGTTATAATATGGGAATTGAAGGCGTAAAAAAACAAATAAGGGCACAAGAAATTTCAAACTATTACGACCTATACTTAAATGTTGAAACTGCTAGGTATTTGTTTAGAATTATTGCTATCAAAGATATTTGTGAAAACCCAATGTTATATGGTTTTAATATAGCTCCAACAGATATGTATCAAAATGTGTCAACCGTAAAAATTAGGATTGATTTGAGCATTACCAGTTTGGCTAAATGGAGCATTCAAAACAATTGTAATTACAAATTAGTAAAGCTTTTAAACCCTTGGTTGCGTAAGCCTTTCATATCGGTGCCAGTTGGTAAAATTTATTATATAGCGTTGCCAAAAAATAAAATAATGAATAGCTCACTGGCAAAAAAAGTAATAAACGATACCTTAACTTTTGAAGAAACCAAACAATCTGAATTGAACAAAGTTGATCCCATTACAGAAATATTTCATACTGTTTTGAAGGGTGAAACAAGTAAGAGCATTGCCGAAAAATACCAGGTTACTGAGGAGGATATCAATATTTGGAACGAGCTAAGTTCTGGTACTTCTTTGAAACCAGGAACTAAAATAAAAGTGTATAAAAGCACACTCGAAAATCAAGAACAAAAACCATGAAAAGAATTTTAGTGATAGGCGCTGGCTTATCGTCGAGTTATCTGATTAAATATTTATTGCAACATGCCAAAAAGGAGAAATGGCAAGTAACCGTTGCTGATGCTAACCTGCAATTGGCCCAAAGTAAAATAGGCAAAAACCAATCATCCAAGGCAGTTGAGCTAAACATTCATGATGAAACAAAACGCAAATCACTCATAGAAAGTTGCGACATAGTAGTTTCAATGTTACCAGCGAATTTGCATATTTTGGTTGCACAAGATTGTTTGTTGTTTCACAAACATTTGGTAACGGCTTCCTATTTAAGTGAAGAAATGAAGTTGTTACATACACAGGCACTCAAAGCCAATTTGCTTTTCTTAAATGAAATAGGATTAGACCCCGGTATCGACCATTTATCTGCCATGCAAATGATTCACAACATTCAATCTAAAGGTGGAAAAATTACCTCTTTTGAATCGTATTGTGGAGGCTTGGTTGCCCCAGAATTCGACAACAATCCTTGGAATTATAAGTTTACTTGGAATCCACGAAATGTAGTGGTAGCCGGCCAAGCTACAGCGCGCTATTTAGAAAATGGCTTGCTAAAATTTATCCCGCCAAATAGAATTTTTAGTCAAACCAAACCAATCAAAGTTGGCAAAGAGGGCGTGTTCGAATCCTATGCCAACAGAGATTCATTAGGCTATATTGAACCTTATGGAATTGGATCAGCCAAAACTGTTTTGCGCGGCACCTTGCGCAAAAAAGGTTTCAGCGAAGCTTGGAATTGCCTGGTAAAATTGGGCCTCACCGACGACAGTTATCATTTGTCTGAAACAGAAACCTTAACGTATAGAGAAATGGTTTGCGCATTTCTAAGTGGTGCAGATTTAAAAAACACAGAAGTAAAATTAGCTGAATTTTTAGGTATCAAAAAAAATAGTAAAGTATTCAAAAAAATAATTTGGTTAGGTCTGCTCGAACCAAATCCTATTGAATTAAAAGATGCAAGTCCAGCTCAAGCTTTACAAAAACTACTTCAAGAAAAATGGGCCTTGAAAAAAGGAGAATTGGATCAAATAGTAATGAAGCATGAAATCAGCTATGAGCTTGCAAATAAGGTTCATCAAGAGCACAGCTATTTGATAGTAAATGGCGAAAATCAAACATTAACTGCTATGGCCAAAACAGTAGGATTACCAATGGCTATAGCTACCAAATTGATTCTTCAAGGCAAAATCAAAAGCAGAGGAGTACAAATACCATTGAGCAGAGAATTTTATGAGCCCATATTACAAGAACTGAAGAAATTTAATATAGCCTTTAGTTAGTGTTACCTAGAATCTAGGTTATCTAAATAAAAATCTTTGGTTAAATCGTAATAGCTTTCTGTTTTAGAATGGTTACTTGTCAATAGAATTTGTGAACTCATTTTTTCAACAACTAACTTTTTAGTATAGCCCTGAATCACCCTTTTTACAGGCATTCCTTCT
>JBILJL010000147.1:0-6180 GCA_044377255.1 Bacteroidia bacterium | reverse complement strand
ACTTAAATTAAATATATCTGCTAGAGCTTCATTTACCGATGAGTTTTACCGCAACCCAGCCAACCAAATCAGCTCTTCACTTTTAGAGGAACATAATTTTAAATCGCCCAATTGGACTCCCTACCAAGACAATAGGTGGAGTGGTACCTTTAAATTAAGTTACGATTTTAAAAAGGGCAAGATACTTACTGCTACGGTGCTTAGAAGCATTACCGTTAACCAGGACGTAAACATGTTGCGAATTTTTGGGAACGACGCACCATTCCAACCGGGCTTTCAATACAATTTTAGTCAGCAAATGGACAATGCCAATTCATTTACACATGAATCGTATTTGCAAATGGTTAATTTTAAGCATTCCATCAACAGACGTTTGAGTTATAATGCAACCGCCTCAAGGTTATTGGTTCAACTTAGAGCAGATGCCAATGGCAGAGAATGGCGACCAAAAAATGTGGACCAAATTTTTGACGCGGCTTCTATCAATGAATTTCCTGTTGGCGTATTTCCAAAAACGGCAATGGACAGTGTGGTGTTTATGAATCCACCTTCTGGTTTTATCAATAATAATGGAATTGCGAGTTTATGGCATCACCATTATTTGGAGGAATATGTAGCAAAGGCAACTGGTAATTATTTTAGCAAGAACTCCCTAAACAAACTCACCTTTGGCTTTGAATTAAAGTTCCAAGAAATGCTTTGGATAGACATTGTTCGTCCGTGGATTGGCGCACCTATTCAATTAGCAGATGGCACCTATTCTCAAACATTTAGGTTGGGTCAGCAAAGCGATATTTGGCAAGTTAGCCCCCGCCGTGGTGGTTTTTTTGTAACAGATCAAATTAAATACAAAGGCTTGGTTGCTAGTATTGGCGGTAGGTTTGAGTATTGGGCGCCAGGTAAATACATTGATGATGCCGTTGCCAATCCATCTACACCCATACTAGAAGAAGTAAGACAAGATTATTTAAAAAATACGGTGAAATTAGGCAACCTGCGTTATAAATTTAGGTTTTTGCCAAAGATCAATGCTACTTTTCCTATAGCAGAAAATAAGATGTTATATTTTAATTATGGCCACACAACCATATTGCCACATCCTAGTTTTATTTATCCCGGTTTGAACCCATATTACCAAGACAGATCTACTTTATCTAGGGTTGGTAATCCTAACCTAAACCCGGAAGTAGATATCAGTTATGAATTAGGATTGAAGTTTCAAATAACTAGCAATGATGCATTGAGTTTTGCAGCTTACTTTAAAGACAAATACGATTTTGTAACCACAACTTCAGTAATTATCAAAGACGTTACAGGTAGAGAAGTTTCAAGAACCATGCGCATTAATTCTGATTATGCGCGCACCCGAGGTATTGAATTGAATTACATCAAACGTATCAAAAATTGGTATCAAGGTCAGGCCTCCTTTACCTACATGGTTAGCACAGGCCAATCTGCCTCTGCCAATGAAGCTTTAAAATCTATTCTAGCAACCGGTGCAGTGGAAGACACCAAAGAATACTACCTCCCTTGGGACGTTCCATTTGATTTTAAAACCAATCATATTTTTAAAATAGATAAAAAAGGTGGCTTGTTTGGTAGACCTTGGTTAAATAACATGAGCTTTTATTTTGAAACTGTTTGGCGTTCTGGAGTGAGGTACACACCTTATATTTTCTCAAACAACGATCCCAATACAGGCAGACCCATTTATGTAGAAAATACAGATCCAAATGCACGTTGGAGTAAGATTGGCACTTCATGGTTTTGGGCAGATTTTACTATCAGCAAATGGTGGAAAGTTAAAAGCAATACAATCGGTTTGAACCTACAAATTACCAATTTATTCAACAATAAAAACGCCTCCATCATCAACCCTGTTACAGGCAGAGCATACGCTACTGGCGACAATGTGCCAGATACTTGGGTTGACCCAAGATATGTTGACCCAAGACTTGGAACCTCAGGACCTCCACCTTCAAATCCTGCAAGGTTTTTGGAGCAAAGGCATATTATGGTAGGATTGAATTATAAGTTTTAATAGCGTAACATTTTCTTAACACGTTAACGTATTAAAAATTGTAACGTTGCATTAAAATTTTCAATATGAGAAAAAAAATACTATTGGCTGCTTTTTGTTTATCAGCCATATTTGCAAATGCTCAACTTAATTTAACTCAAATTAATTTTACTGGGAACATTGTGCCCCAAGTAATGGGTTCATTAACAGCAACAAGATTGCCTGTAATATATAGAGCTACATTAAGTGGATTAGCGCCTAATACAACTTACAGATATTTCACTAATTTGGCAATTGCTACCGACATAGGAACTACCAATAGTGGCGCAGGAAATCCTTTATATATTAGCACATCAACCATTAGGTACTCTACTGGAGCATCTTTATCAAGTCCTGGCAATTACGATTCATTATTAACAAATGGCTCTGGTAGTTATACCGGGTGGTTTGCCGTGGTAAACACTGGAAATACAAGATTTACTGGAGGAAATCACGTTTACCCTTCTATAGTTTTGGATAGCGCAGGTTCTAAAAGAGGAATTATTAACTCTCGCTTGTGCATGTCAAACGATTCTATTAGAGTATTGACATATGCTACAGCTGCTGGTTCGTTTAATGGTTCTTTTATTAGGGGAACCTCCCTTGGAACTCCAAAAAGCTTAGTCTTGTTGTATACAGATACTGCTGGAACCTCAAGACCTATTAGCATTGGAATAATAGAATCCCTTGGTGTGACTATTGCCAGCATAGTTCCTGATTATGCCACCAATGTTTCTTCTATTAATGGTGCTTGGGGCACTATTGTACCAAATCTTTTATCAACTGGTGTTAGAAGAATAGAGCAACGTAGTGCAAGTACAGGAAATTACCTTAGTCATTCTACCTCAACCAACGGCAGTTGGGGAAGCACCAATACGGTAAATCCTTTAAATGGATCTGCCACAGCTTTGATAATTAGTTCAGCAAACGCTCCTTTACCTGTAAACATAACTAGCTTTCATGCAATAATTGATAAAAACCAAACTATTTTATCTTGGAGTACCTCAAGCGAAAGCAATAACAAAGGTTTTGAAATTGAAAGAAGTAACAACGGAATCGATTTTGAAACAATTGGTTTTGTTGCTGGAGCAGGCAATAGCAACAAATTAATTAACTATTCATTTTTAGACGAAAGTGCTCATTCAACAATTGCTTATTACCGTTTGAACCAAATTGATTTTGACGGAAAATCAACCTATTCAGAAATTTTAACTTTAAACAGTGATGAATTAAACTTTGACATCACTCCTAACCCATTTGCCGATCAAATTACCATCAATGCTTCTAATGCAGAACAGGTAATAAGTGCAGAAGTGATGGATTTAAGTGGCAAGGTAAAACTTAACGCAAGTAATAGCGGCATGGTAAACATTGATACCCGCGAGTTAAGCCAAGGCATTTACTTTATCCGCATCAACAATGGCGAAAAAGTGATTGTAAAACGTATTATCAAAAACTAATAAAAATATTAATATTCAAAAAGGCGCTCCAACACAATTGGAGCGCCTTTTTTTTGCTCATTTTATTTTGCTTACCTTCGCCCAATGATTAGCACAGATAAAAAGAATAGTCAGTACTATATTGATTTGGAAAGCCAATATGGAGCCCATAATTACCACCCCATTGCCGCCGTTTTAGAACGAGGAGAAGGTGTTTTTGTTTGGGATGTAGAAGGCAAGAAGTACCTCGACTTTTTATCTGCCTACAGCGCGGTCAATCAAGGGCATTGTCATCCTAGGATAGTGAATGCTTTAATCAATCAAGCATCCAAATTAACCTTAACTAGCAGGGCATTCCACAATAATCTTTTGGGTGAATATGAAAAATACATCACCAATTATTTTGGTTACGACAAAGTACTACCTATGAACACTGGTGTTGAAGGAGGAGAAACTGCTATTAAATTAGCCCGCAGATGGGGTTACGATGTAAAGAAGATTGCCGAAAACCAAGCCCATATTTTATTTGCAGAAGGAAATTTCTGGGGCAGAACAATGGCTGCAATCAGCTCAAGCAGCGATCCCAGCAGCTTTGATAGGTTCGGACCATTTATGCCAGGTTTTAGTTTAATACCCTACAATAATTTAGCAGCACTGGAAGCAGCATTTAAGGCCAATCCTAATATTGCGGGTTTTATGTTTGAACCTATCCAAGGTGAGGCAGGAGTATTGGTTCCAGATGAAGGTTACTTGAAAGGAATAAGGGCACTTTGCAACAAATACAATGTGTTGATGATTGCAGATGAGGTGCAAACAGGCTTGTGTAGAACAGGCAAAATGCTAGCCTGCGATCACGAAAAAGTTAGGCCAGATATAGTTATTTTAGGTAAGGCATTATCTGGTGGAACCATGCCTGTGGCAGCAATATTAGCAGATGATGAAGTGATGCTAACCATTAAACCAGGTGAACATGGTTCTACCTATGGTGGAAATCCACTTGCATGCGCAGTTGCAATGGAATCATTAAAGGTACTGGTAGATGAAGACCTTGCGGAAAATGCAGAAGCCATGGGCATTATTTTTAGAGAAAGAATGACCCAATTAATGGGTAAAACTAGCTTGGTTTCCCTGGTTAGAGGCAAAGGCTTGCTCAATGCCATTATCATTAAGCCTTTTGGAAACGGAAAAACAGCCTACGATGTTTGCAAATTATTAAAGGAGAATGGCTTATTGGCTAAGCAAACTCATGGCGATATTATTCGATTTGCGCCCCCATTGGTTATCAACGAGGAACAAATACATCAAGCTTGCGATATCATTGAGAAAACCATTTTATCTCTAAAGGCATAGTTTAGCTTTTATTAAATTAATCCATTTGAGGCTCAAGTAAACTTATTTAAAGCTTCCCATCCAATTATTGTCTAATCATTGTCAGAACTAATGGCTAAATAAGCTTTGTAATTCTAGAATTTTCCTCATTACTTTGAATATCACTAGATAAAAATAATTATGAAATCGGATATTGAAATTGCAAGGGAAGTAAAACTACAAGCCGTTCAAAAAATAGCAGCCAATATTGGTATTGAGGAAGGTCAAATTGAGCAATATGGTAAATATAAAGCCAAGATTAGTTTTGTGATAGACGATGCAAAAATTGCAAAAAGTAATTTGATATTGGTTACTGCAACCACCCCTAATAAAAGCGGTTCAGGAAAAACAACTACCTCTGTTGCATTGGCTCAAGGACTCAACAAAATTGGTAAAAAAGCCATAGTTGCCTTGCGTGAACCAAGTTTAGGTCCTGTATTTGGTATGAAGGGCGGCGCAGCCGGCGGTGGCTATAGTCAGGTTTTACCAATGGAAGATATTAACTTGCATTTTACTGGCGATTTTCATGCAATCACTTCTGCCAATAATACTTTAGCAGCCTTAATAGACAATTACCAATATTTCAATAAAAACAATCCTAAAGGTTTAAAGCAAATTCTTTGGCGCAGGGTGCTTGATGTAAACGATCGTTCATTGAGGTATATGTTGAGCGGTTTAAATGGTTCAAGCAATGGCATTCCTACCGAAACTGGTTTTGATATTACACCAGCAAGCGAGATAATGGCCATCTTTTGTTTGGCAACTTCCATGGATGATTTAAGAAAACGCATTGAAAATATTTTGATAGGTTATCAATATGATGGCTCACCATTTTATGTACGTGATTTAGGAGTAGCGGGTGCAATTGTTACATTATTAAAAGATGCCCTGAACCCAAATTTGGTCCAAACCATAGAAGGCGGAGCAGCATTTATACACGGCGGACCATTTGCTAATATTGCACATGGTTGCAATAGCATTATGGCTACAAAAGCAGCTTTGCAATTTGGCGAATATGCCATCACTGAAGCTGGTTTTGGAAGTGATTTAGGTGGTGAAAAATTCTTGAACATCAAATGTAGAGCAGCCGGAATTGCCCCTAAAGCATGTGTTTTGGTTACCACTACTCAATCTATTAAACTACATGGAAAGGTTGATGAAAAACTCATCAAACAACCAAACATGGATGGCTTAAAAGCAGGTATCAAAAATGTGGAGCGCCACATTGAAAGCTTACAACAATTTGGACAAACAGTAATAGTTGCCTTAAATAAATTTGGGTTCGACACCGATGAAGAAATCAACTTCATTGAA
>JBILJL010000146.1:0-6217 GCA_044377255.1 Bacteroidia bacterium | reverse complement strand
TCGGCTAATGTTACAAGTGAAAAATCTAACATGTTTTATTTTTTGCGAAAAATAAGGATTAGAAATACCAATTTTTAAAAATAGTTTTTGATGTAGGGTGGTATTTTTTTTCATTGGTTCAAGCAATACCTACAAATATCTTGGGAATGATTAAATTGCGGACTTATGCAAATGATAGAATTTACGCCCGAAGCAATTGAGGCCATTAAGCAATACAAAAGTACTTTACTTATTCCTGAAGGATATTACTTACGCGTGGGGATCAGACAAAAAAATGCGCAAGACAAAGGCTTGTTGATTGGTTTTGATGAAAAAACCGAAAAGGATAGACTTGCCGTGGTGAGTGGGATGGAGGTGATTTACAATGCTGGGCAAATTTTCTTTTTTGCCGGAATGATCATTGATTACCAAGATGTAAATGGACGAAAGGGATTTAAATTTCTTGAGAAAAGTAAAGTTATACCTAGTTTAGTACCATGACATTTACCGAAAACCTGAAAATTGCCCTCAACTCTATCAATGGAAATAGGTTGCGTGCCACCATAACTGCGCTCATTATTTCTATAGGTATTATGGCGTTGGTGGGTATCTTAACTGCCATTGATGGCATAAAAGCAGGCATCAATAACAGCTTTTCTAGTATGGGTGCCAATACCTTTAATATTAAAAATAGGTCGCAAGGCATCAGGTTTTCTGGCGGTTCAAAAGGAAATAAAAAATTTAAGGCTATCTCTAAATCAGAGGCCGATAAGTTTGTGGCCGAATTTAAATTTCCTTCCACAACTTCCTTATCTGTGAATGCAAGTTTTGCCAGTACCATAAAGTACAATGGCGTTAAAACGGATCCAAATATTATGGTGATGGGTGGCGATGTGAATTACCTCAATGTGGCAGGTTATGAATTAGACCAAGGTAGAAATTTTTCTGAAAAGGAAGTTATTTCTGCCAGTAGTATTGTCTTAATTGGTTCAGACATTCAAACAAAATTGTTTCCTAATACCAGTCCTTTGGGCGAGAGCATTTATGTGGGCGGTGCCAAATATAGAATTGTAGGAGCGCTCAAAAGCAAAGGATCAAGCATGGGCTTTGGCGGCGATAGGATTGTGATAGTGCCTATACAAAATGCTTATCAAACATTCTCTATTCCCAATATGAGCAGCGTTATTACAGTGGCTGTAAAAGATGTGAGCACCATTGATTTTGCAGTGGAAGAAGCCACCAGCGTGTTCAGGAAAATTAGAAAAATTCCGGTTAGGGGAGAGGAGAATTTCAATGTTTATAAATCAGATAATGTGGCCAAAGAGTTAATTAGTAACTTAACTTATGTAACTGCCGCGGCTACCGTAATAGGTTTTATCACCTTATTAGGTGCAGCCATTGGTTTAATGAATATTATGTTGGTATCTGTTTCTGAAAGAACAAGAGAAATAGGCATTAGAAAAGCCATCGGGGCAACTCAAAAAGCTATACGCCGACAGTTTTTGTTTGAGGCGGTAGTGATTTGCCAAATAGGTGGAATTGGAGGGATCATTTTTGGTATTATCATCGGAAACATTGTTACAGGTTTAGTAGGAGTAGGGTTTATTATTCCTTGGTTATGGATGCTGAGTGGAATAACTTTATGTGTAATTGTTGGTTTGGCTAGCGGACTATATCCAGCCATTAAGGCCAGTAAATTAGACCCTATTGAGGCATTGAGATTTGAATAATTGAATAATGATGGAACAAAATTTAAAAGAAATTTCTCAAACTTACGGACAAGCCTTGTGGATTGTTGCAGGTATCTTTTTTTTTATTGGATTGGTGCGTTTATTCTTTGTATTAAGAACAAAGAGTGAGCGCAATTGGCTCTGGAAAGCTAAGGCAGATTGGTTGGTAATTTGTATGAAGTGCTTGTTCATTCTTGGTTTAATTGCGTTTTTGGCCGATATTCCAGTTTGGTTTGTTACAGTAGCTCAGTTCAGGCCAGTGGCGCCGGTTGGGGCTCATTTTATTTTTGTTATAGTAATGTTTTATATAGCCATTCAAGAACTGATTTTAAGTTTTACTGCCTCCAATTCATTGATCAAAGGCTTTGTTAAAAAAATGATGTTTTTCTTGATTAGCGTTTTTTGCAGCGCGTCTTTTTTGTTAGCAGCTTTTATTGTTCCTGGTACCTATTTATACCCACTGGTAAATGATTGTGTAATCTTAGATTTACCCGTTAAAGGAAATTGGATGGCCATGCATGCCGGTAAAGAAAAATGGGTGAATTACCACAGTAACTATCCTCCTCAAATGTATGCAATGGACATTGTTAAGTTGAATGAGGAAGGCCATTTTTTTGTGAACAATGGTGCAGATAGCAGCGATTTTCTATCATTTGGCGACAGTGTTTTTGCTCCTTGTAATGGCATCGTTTACCAAACAGTGAATGGTTTTAAAACACAAGAAATTTATAAGGGCGAGGATACTATAAACCCTGCGGGCAATCAAATAGAAATTGAACTGGCCGCCAAGCAATATTTGTTTTTGGCCCACTTGCTCAACGGCAGTTTGCAAGTTAAAGCTGGCGATACTGTTGTGGTTGGGCAATTTTTGGCTTTAGCAGGAAACAGTGGCAATACCACTTTCCCTCACCTTCACATGCACTTGCAAAACAAACCTATTTTAAATGATACTAACGCGGTGGGTTTACCTTATAGGTTCAAACAAATGAACAGAAAAAGATTTATTTTTTGGTGCTCAGAAGAAAATGCATTTTTAATCAGAAACGACAAATTCTCAAACTAAGCATGGAAGCAAAATTTCTTTGGCTCATCCTTCAAGAAATTGATAGTTTATTCCTAAGTATTGCTGTAATAAGTATCTTGTTTTTCTTTTTTTTTGTTAAGGTAAGGTTCCAAAAAAGAGCATCTTTAAGAGCTTATGGTATTTTATTTTATGCCTTTGTTTTTTACGCAATTTCTGCCATGAGCTATGTTTTTTTGAATGCCATGGATAGCTTCTTTCGATTAACAACCGACTTATACAGTGATTTTTGGTGGTTCTTCCCTTTTGGTATTTTAAGTGCTATCATAGGGGCATTTATTGGTTGGCTCATTTATTTTGCTGGCTCAAAAACAGCAGGCCCTTATGTATTTAAATTAATGAATTTGAGTTTGCTGGTTATCGCTCCATTTTTGCTGTATTCATTATTGGTTCAGCCCGTAATTAAAACAATGGATATGGCCTTACAAACCATTGCTCCAGCACCCAATAAAATTGAAGTGAATGCAAAAGAATTTCAAGAAATAAAATTTCAGCCCAAAGGTGTTTTTATAAAAGCCGTGCCCGCTCAATTATTTGATTCATTAAAAATATCGGTTCAAAATGGCAATAATATGGTGGTTGAAAATTTAGGAAATGGATTTTCTTATACCCATAAGTTTCCAATTCAACCTATTGAGCAATTATACATAAGTGGTATTCCAAACCACAAACAAATGGCTGTACTCTCAATTGCACCAGCCATTCAAGGCGAATCGGTTTTAATGATAATAGATTCTTTGGGAAACTTGGTTTACCAAAAGAATTATACAAATACTGTTAATAGAATGAGTGTGAGTGAAAACGGACAATACATTTTATTACAACGCGAAAGGAGTTTGGATAGCTTGGCATTTTCATCATGCCTCATGCTTAAATTTAATTAATCAACAATAAATGCTGCCGAGGCAATTCCGTCTGCAAAAAATTTACCTTTCTTAGTTAATATAATGGTATTGTTATGTTGTATAGCTTGTTTGCTATTAAAATAGGGTTGCAAATCGGCCAAAACTGAAGTAATAAATGGTAATCCAAATCTGGTTTCAATTTCCTGCAAGTCTATTCCCCACTGGGTTCTCAGTCCTGTCATGAGGTATTCATTGAACTGATTGTTTGTACTTAATATTTCTTTTTCTAGGGGCAATTCGTTTTGATCCAAAGCCTTTACATAATGTTGGTTATTGGCGATGTTCCACATGCGTATTCCAGGAAAATAACTATGTGCAGCAGGACCAATTCCCAGGTAAGGCACTCCATTCCAATAATTGGTATTGTGTATGGCATACTCTTTATTCTTGGCAAAATTTGAAACCTCATAATGCTCAAAACCTGCTTCTTCTGTTCTATGGATCAATGCATCAAATTGCTTAGAAGTTTCACCTTCTTCTGGCATAATTAGTTGTTTTTTTTCGGTTCTATTGCCAAAAACAGTTTTGGGTTCAATGGTTAAACAGTAGCTAGAAATATGCGTAATATCTAGTAGGATGGCCTTTTGTAAATTGTTTCCCCATGTTGTCAAATCCATTCCAGGAATACCATAAATTAAATCGATGCTGATTTTTTCTATGCCTATGTCTTGCGCTTTTTTTACACATTTAATCGCCTCTTCGGCGGTATGCGCCCTGTTCATGAGTTTAAGATGCGACTCTTCAAAACTCTGTATGCCCATGCTCAATCTATTGATAGGAGCGTGTTTGAGGTAGTTTAAAAAATCATTGTTGAGGTCGTCTGGATTTGCTTCTATGGTAAATTCTTTGAGTTCAGATAGGTTGTAGTTGTCATAAATGGCTGCCATCAACAAATCCATTTCCTTAGCAGATAGTAAACTTGGGGTGCCACCTCCCCAATAAACTGTTTCTATTTTTTGCCCTTTTAATTCGTCTTTCCTTAAAAATAATTCTTTCGCAATTGCCTTCACAACACTTTCTTTGTATATCAATAGCGTGCTGAAATGAAAATTGCAATAATAACAAGCCTGTTTGCAAAAAGGGATATGGATATAAATTCCTGCCATAATGTATTTGCAAATTACGTTTGCAATGTTTGAGTTTCCTAAACGTTTCTTTAATAATTGAAAAAGGCATTTACCATATCTTTGTTTTGTACACTCGCATTTGTCTTGCAAGGGCAACCATTATTTTTTATTAAATATAGGTTCGAACCAAAAAATAGTTCCTTAGAAAAGCAATTTGCAAAACCAATTAAGGCAGATTCTGCAACGCTTGAAAAACAAATTTCACAAGTACTCATTCAATGCTACTCCAATTCATTTTTGCTAGCATCTGTTGCAGAAACGACCATGTTTGGAGATACCATGCAAGTTCTTGTTTCATTGGGCAAAGCTTATTTACTCAAGCAAATTAAGCAAGGCAATGTGCCAACAGAATGGCTGGGCGCTTCTGGAATTAGGTTAATCAATCAAAAAAAACAGACATTTAATGCAAGCCAAATAAATATCGGTTTGAACCAATTATTAAGCTATGCAGAAAATAATGGTTACCCGTTTGCGAGTGTCCAACTTGATTCAATTGAAATTGATACATTAGGAATAACTGCTTCTATTAACTTAGTAAAAAATGAACTTATTTATTTTGATAGCCTTGATTTTGGTGGTACGGCAAAAGTAAAAAGGTCTTTTTTGCAAAATTATTCCACTATTAAGCCGGGCATGGTTTACCAAGAAGATTTGCTAACAAATTTAGATGCACGGTTAAGCGAACTGTCATATGTGCAGGTGGCACGACCGCTAGGTGTTTATTTCTATGGCAATAAAGCCAAACCCTATTTATATATTAACAATAGAAATGCCTCGAGTTTTGATGGGGTAATTGGCTTTGCGCCTAATAGTAATTTAAACAACAAGTTGGTGGTAACCGGTGATCTCAATCTTAAATTAATGAATTTAATGGGAACCGGAAAAAACCTTGAATTGGCCTATAGGGGTTACTTAAACAATTCACAAGACCTTCAAATTAATTTTTTATGGCCTTATTTTCTAAACACAAAATTAGGAATAGATTATGCTTTTAAACTAGTTAAGTTTGATACCACTTGGCTCGAGCTTGCAAACAACATAGGCCTACAATATAGGTTTGCAGGAAATAATTATGTAAAGTTATATTACCAATTTCAAAATATCAGTTTGTTAACTGCCGATACCCAATATGTGATTAATAACCAAAAATTACCCAATATCAATGATGTAAGAAATGACCTGTTGGGATTGGCATTGCGCAAATCTACCTTAGATTATTTTTTCAATCCCACCAAGGGTATTTTGCTCGAAATTGAGGGTGGGGCAGGGGTAAAAAGAATTCTTAAAAACAATGCCATCAATGATGTAGAATTAACTGGTAGTAATGGTACAAAATATAGTATTTATGATTCCACTAACCTGCAAAGTTTACAAGTTAAAGCCATGGGTAATTTG
>JBILJL010000145.1:0-6251 GCA_044377255.1 Bacteroidia bacterium | reverse complement strand
CATTTTCTGCCCAAACAATCCCATTTGAATGCTGTAACTCACGAAATATTTTATATTTGTTGATAAAGGAAAACAAACGGTTTCCAATATAAATGTGCCATCTTGCTTTCCAAATATTATCTAGCAAATTATTAGATAAATAGGTATAACTAATTCCATTGTTTTCACCATTTTTCCCAAATTCTAATTTTTCTTGAGTATTTTGATAACCTTTGGTAAAAATTAAGTGGATATCAACTTTTTTATTTACTAATCCATTGATGAGAGATAAAATCCTATTTGCATTTGCAGAATTTGAGAAAAATGGATTATGGTTTAACACTATAATTAATTTGATTTTATTATCCATTATTTACAAATTTCTCGGTGCTAAAATTTTCAGACTTAAATTATTTCTTAATAAATCCAACAATCTCATTGTTTGTGAAATTTCTCATTCTAGGATCCAAACATATAGCCACCGAAATCCAAATTAAAACATAACTGGTGGCAAAATTAGCCATGCCAAAACTAGCCATGTAAATGATTTGCCATAAAATAATACCAGCTAAACCTTTTACAAAATCATTGTTTGAGCTAAAAAAGCCTTTTACAAATGATATGATAAATAACAACATCATCGGAACTAAATAAACCAATCCACCTTTCCACATTATATTTAAGTAACCAATTTCAATAGACCTGGAATACATATTATCTCCAGAACTAAATTTTTGAAATGTGCCATTTAAACCACGCCCCAATAGGTAATCATTTGGTTCACGCCCGAACTCATAAAGGAAATTATCAATAGTTTCGCCTCGTGATTCATCAAAACCCGAGGCACTTACACCTCTCTCAAATAAATAAATACTCTTCCTGTTTTGATAAACAAAAAAAAAGGATAAAACAAACATTAAAATTAATGAAAGAACCAGAAAATTTAACTTTTTACTCTGATTTAAACTTTTACTTCCTAAGCGAATTATAATGAACCACATTAACATAAATACATTTTCAAATGTTTCTCCTCGTCTTCCTAGTTTTGCAAGAATAAAAGCAAAGAGTATAAAATAGATTAATGATAAAGTAGCTATTTTTTTGTTATTGGATAAATGGGATGTAAAAAGTACTAAATTAGGCGCTATTGATAGGGTTATAATTGCAATTACATCTTGAACGTAATAAAATGAGTCTAAAGTGAAAATAACAATTAAAACCTCAATAAATATTGAAAAAGGTAGTAATAATGAAGAATATTGAATTAAATATTTAAAAATATACAGGTCGTATTTAATAAAAAGAAAAATGATCGGTAGAAAAAAAGGCATAAAATAAAACCTTTCTGCGAAAATTTCCTGTATGTAAAATATTTCTTTTCTATATGAACCTAACAATAAATAAAATGAAACAATTAAGAAAACAAATTTTATTAATTTAACAAAAATGGTCTCAACATTTTGAAGGGCAGATTTATGGAAAAAAGAATAGAAATAATAAATTACGGTGACACTGAATGCGTATTTTACAATTTGTGGAATTCCAATTAAAACCTCAAAAGTTGAAGAAAAAATAAATAAATTGAGTAGGAATAATGAAATTACTAATTCTTTATTTACTTTTGAGATTACCTGATAGTTATACAAGATTTTTGTTTAATAGTAAAAAAAAATATTTCTTTAAATATAATTGTTGGCTTAATACGATACCTAATATTGATGAAAGAAGTCAAAAATTAATTGTGGTAACAACTTTTAGTAGTATTTTGCACGTTTCTGGGTTATACTAAAATCTTACGTATTTAACTATTTCAGAATTATTGAGGTTTCTTATTCTAGGATCCAAACAAATAGCCACCGAAATCCAAATTAAAACGTAACTGGTGGCAAAATTAGCCATGCCAAAACTTCCCATGTAAATGATTTGCCACAAAATAATGCCGGCTAAAGCTTTTACCAAATCATTGTTTGAGCTAAAAAAGCCCTTAACAAATGATATAATGAATAAGAGCATCATTGGAATTAAATAAACCAATCCACCTTTCCACATAATATTAAAATAACCAATTTCAATAGACCTTGAATACATATTTTCACCCGAAGTAAATTTTTGAAATTCACCATTTAAACCACGCCCCAATAGGTAATCATTTGGTTGACGCCCAAATTCATAAAGAAAATTATCAATGGTTTCACCTCTTGATTTATCAAAACCTTCGGCACTTAAACCTCTTTCAAATAAATAAATACTATCCTTGTTTTGGTAAACAAAAAATGATAAGGTGGTTATAAGAATTATTGATACTATAAAAAAATTCAACTTTCTACTTGTATGATAACTTTTACTACCTAAGCGAATTATAATGAACCACACTAACATAAAAATATTTTCAAATGTTTCTCCGCGCCTTCCAAGTTTTGCGAGGATAAAAGCAAATAGTACAAAATATATTATTGATAATGTAGCTATTTTTTTATTGCTCGATAAATGGGATGTAAAAAGTAATAAATTTGGAGCCATTGTTAAAGTTAATATGGCAATTACATCTTGAACATAAAATAATGGACTTATAGTATAAATAATAATAATAATCTCAGCGAGTATTGAGAAAGGTAATAAATAATACGAAAATTGAAGTAAATACTTAAATATTGACAGATCGTATTTTACAAAAAGGAAAATGAGCGGTAATAAATAAGGCATAAAATAAAACCGTTCAGCTAAAATTTCTTGTATGTAAAATATTTCTTTTCTATACGAACCAACCAATAAAAATATCGTAACAATTAAAAAAAAATATTTTATTAATTTTAAATAAACATTATCCTGTTTTTGAAGGGCAGATTGGTAGAAAAAAGAAATGAAATAATAAATTACAGTTACGCTGAACAAGTATTTTATAATCTGTGGAATTTCTATTTTAGCCTCGAAAGTAGAGGAAAAAATAAATAGATTTAGTAAAAATAAGGCAAATACTAACTTTTTATTTGATTTTAAAGTTGAGTGGTAAGTATTTAAGGACATAAGTATTTAGGGTATATTATAATGAAATCCAATTTTCCTCTTTCAATGGATTGGCTTCAAAGCTTTTTTGATAAATTTTATCATTGAACCAAACTTTAGGTGTAATAACAATTTTATCGGGATTACTGTTTAAATAGGCTGGCCACCAGCTAAACGAACTATTAGCTATAATATTTTGCTTGCAATGCTTCATTAAAAAAAACTCCTCAATATCGGCCTTTCCGGTATAATCATTGTTATAATTTAAGTCTACAAATTCTACATTACGGAGAAATTTTAAATTTTCTCTAGCCCATTCCAAATCGTTAGAGAATATAAAAAAGTTTGCATCTGGATGCCTATTTAAAATCAATTCACTTGCAGATTTAAAGTAGGAAATTGGCAATACCCTAAAAAAACTTTCTAAATCAACATAATCTCCTCTTCTTACATGCATTGAAACCGAGTTTGACTTATTTATTCTTTCTAAAAAGTAATTAGCTTGTTTTGAAAATGCTAATTTTGGCGTAAACAACACCTGAAAATCTTTTTTAAACTCATGAATATAGTCTATTGCAGTACACCACCCAAAAATGTAGGCCGAATGTTTGAGGTTAAGAATTTTAGCATCTGGGGCAAAGCCAAACTCCTCGTCTATGTGAGTTTTTTTTCTAAATTTACTATGGATACCCAATTTACCTAATATTCTGTAAATCAAAGGAGCCGAAGGTTTATTTTTCAAATTTTCTATTTCACGCTTTTCAGCAATATTCAGGTCAATATTTAAATTATCAAGCTTAAATGTAAATTCTTTACTTGTATCAAAAAAAGTTATGTCTAATTTAAATACAGACCTCATGCGCTTTGCAGCAGCATAACCAGTGGCATATTGGAATATTTGATTACCGAATCCTGCTTTTATATGACTAATTACTGTTTTTTCTTCCATTATTAAAATATTAATTATTTTTTGTGCCAACGAAAAATGAGTAATCCCATTGCATGAATAAAATCTTTAGTGAGCAATCTATCCAAGTTGTAAAACATCCCTTTAATGGCTATTTTTTTTCCGCCACTAAAAGGAGCATACCAGGTAAAACATCTGTAGTACCATAGCTTAATGGCTTCTAAATAAAACTCTGAATCTTTGTGAATTTCAATACTACGTTTATGTGAATTTATGCTTTTAAAATTTAAATTTTTACTTGGAATACTGTTATTTACTCTATAATAACTTAAAAAATGATTGATGAATCCGATTGAATAATTTCTTGCAATTCGCAAATTCATATCAAAATCTTCGGCCCAAATATCTTTTGTAAAATATCCTAATTCTTGTAAAATACTTTTCCGATACATATAATTTACAGGAGGATGAAACTCCATTAAAATTAATTCCTTGAAAATTTGACCACCTTTTAATTTTATATTTGTTTTTTCTGTTCGCTCTTCTAAAATGGCATTATTTTCATCAATGATATAAGCTTTTCCATATACCATACCGCAATCAAGATTTTTTTGAAAAAATGAAACCTGCATTTTTAACTTTTCTGGGCACCAATAATCATCGGAAGCACATGCAGACAAAAATTCACCTTTCGCTAAATCTCTAAAGCCCCTATTTAAAGTTTTGGCAAGACCTTGATTTTTATTGGTTTCTAAATAGAAACCATGTTTTTTTTGAAGGGCTATTAGAATTTCAATTGAACCATCTGTAGAACCATCATCAATTACAATCAATTCGAAATTTGTATAATCTTGGTTTAAGATACTACTTATACAATTCTCAATGTACTGGGCATGATTATAGGATGGAATTATTACGGAAACTAAAGGCAGTTGGTTACTCACAGTGAAAATTAATTACCTAAAAAAGTGCTTAATTACAATTGAAATATGTTCAACCATTTCTTTGGTCATACCAGGCCACATTGGCAAGCTCAAACATGTATCGGCAATTTCTTCTGCTATTGGAAAATCACCTTTTTGATGGCCAAGGTGTGCATAAGCTAGTTGTAAATGTGGTGGTATGGGATAATGAATTAGAGTTCCTATTTCGCTTTCATTTAAATGTTTTTGCAAGTCATCTCTCAAATTAGTTCTGATTACAAACAAATGATAAACATGAGAAGCATTTGCAGCTGTTTTAGGTAAAATTATTTGATTAACATCACTTAATGCTTCAATATACCAATTGGCAATTTCCTTGCGTTTTTGAGTCCAATTATTTAGGTGTTTTAATTTTACGCTTAAAAAACCAGCTTGACATTCATCGAGACGCATATTATAACCTATTACCTCATTGTAATATTTTTTTTGTGACCCATAATTTCTTAAAACCATTGCTTTTTGCGCTAGTTCTTTGTTATTGGTTGTAATGGCACCTGCATCTCCTAAAGCACCTAAGTTTTTACCGGGGTAGAAACTTGTTCCATTAATATTTCCCCAAGTACCTGTAAATCTATTATTGTATGTAGCTCCTTGACTTTGCGCATTATCTTCAATAATATATAATTTATGTTTATCGGCAATTGCCTTTATTGCTTCCATTTCACAAGCTTGACCGTATAAATGTACAGGCATAATAGCTTTTGTTTGGGAAGTTATAGCAGATTCAATTTTATTTGGGTCAATATTATATGTTTCAATATTAGGTTCCACAAAAATAGGTGTAGCACCAACATATGAAACTGCTAAAGCTGTAGCTATGTAAGTATTAGAAGGTACAATTACTTCGTCTCCTTTTCCAATTCCAAGAGATACTAGGGCAATGTGTAAGGCATCTAAACCATTACTTATTCCTACAGCATATTCAGTTTGGTTAAACTGAGCATATTCGGTTTCAAATTGTTTTACTTTGTCTCCTAATACGTACCAATAACTGTCGTAAAAAGCTTCGAAAGCTTGCATCATATCCTGTTTAATAGGATCATGCATTAGAGCAAAATTTAAAAAAGGTATTTTCATTTAATTATTATTTTCTTTTTCCCAGTTTTCAAATCCAATATTTTCCCAAGGCATTCCCCTTTCAAATCTGTTAGGCCACGGATAATGTTGTTCGCCAGTTTCTCTTGATTTAATTTCTCTTACATCCTTAATTATTTTGGCCGGACTACCTAAAACTAGTGAATAATCCTCAACATCTTTACCAACAACACTACCAGCGCCAACTAAACAATGTTTACCAATTTTAACCCCTGGTAGTAAAACGCTAAATACCGCAATTTGAGAATAATCCTGAACTGTCGGTCCAATACAAATATTTGAGG
>JBILJL010000144.1:0-6310 GCA_044377255.1 Bacteroidia bacterium | reverse complement strand
ATGGAAACAACACTTTTTTTGAGCGTCATTATTCTTTATTTCTTGGTCCTACTGGGTGTTGCCTTCTTTACCTCCAAGAACGCCACTAACCACAGTTTCTTTATTGGAAACAAGAGCAGCCATTGGGCCTTAGTGGCTTTTGGAATGATAGGCACTTCTTTATCTGGGGTAACTTTTGTTTCGGTACCAGGTACGGTTGAGTTGGCAAAATTTAGTTATTTTCAGGTAGTTTTAGGATACTTTATTGGATATTTTGTGGTTGCGTTTGTGCTATTGCCACTTTATTATAAACTCAAACTTACTTCCATTTATAATTACTTAGGCCAAAGGTTTGGCATATTTTCATATAAAACAGGGTCTTTGTTTTTTATTGTTTCCAGAACGCTAGGCGCTACTTTACGACTCTATTTGGTTATCAATGTGCTTCAAATTTTTGTATTGGATCAACTCCATGTTAGCTTTGAAGTTACTACTTTGATTATTCTACTTATGATTGTATTGTATACCTTTAAAGGTGGTGTAAAAACCATTGTTTGGACAGATACGCTTCAAACTTTTTTTATGTTATTGGCATTAGTGGTTTGCGTGTTTTATATAATGGGTGATTTGAACCTAAGTTTTTCTGAAACACTTGGTAAGTTAAACGATAGCGGGCATCTTCAGATTTTTAATTTTAACTTTTTTGATAAGAAGTATTTTCTGAAGCAAGTATTAGGAGGGGCTTTTATTACCATTGCCATGACAGGTTTGGATCAAGAAATGATGCAAAAAAACATAAGTGTAAAAACATTGGGTGGAGCCCAGAAAAACATGCTTTTGTTCAGCTCAGTGATGGTTTTGGTGAACTTTTTGTTTCTATTTTTAGGAGGGGTACTTTTTATGTATGCAGAAAGTAAAGGTTTAACGGTTAAGGGCGACGACCTGTTTCCTACCGTTGCCTTAACACATATGCCTATGTTGATTTCATTGATTTTTATTATTGGGTTAATTTCGGCATTATTTCCTTCCGCAGACGGCGCCATAACAGCCTTAACCTCCTCTTTTTGTATTGATTTATTAGGTGTTCAGCGCAACAAGGATTGGAGTGAAAACAAGCAATCGAACATAAGAAAAGTAGTGCATTTGTCGTTTGCCCTTCTTTTTTTAATGATGGTTTATTACTTTAAACAATTAGACAATAAATCTATCATTGGAATTTTACTTGATATAGCCGGATATACATATGGCCCATTATTAGGCTTATTTGCTTTTGGCATTTTAACAAAGCATCAAATTCATGATAGATTGTCGCCAATTGTTTGTTTTGTAGCACCTACGATTTGCTACTTTTTCCAAAACTACGTTCCTGCTTACTTTGGATGGTCCTATCAAATTGGCATTGAACTTTTATTGATCAACGGCCTACTTACCTTTTTTGGTTTATGGTTAATTAAAAAAGATTGAGATGATTAATGGCTAAATAATTACGGAAAATTTGACAAGAAAAACCGCTTAGATTGTGCCTAATTTGCTATATTGCAGCCATGGGTATTCATCCTTTGTTGTTTAAAATTGCTGGTGGAGAGAGCGAAGTGCTTGATTTTAAAAAAACGATATCCTCGGCTAGCAAAATTGCCAAAACAATTAGTGCATTTGCTAATCATAAGGGAGGTACCCTATTGATTGGAGTAAACGATAACAAAACGATTTCTGGGGTTAGAAGTGAAGACGAAAAATACATGTTGGATCTAGCAGCCCATTTTTATGTAAAGCCAGAAATAGATTTAATTATAAAGGAATGGGATATGGGCGAGCGCTCTGTAATAGAGGCTTATATACCAGAAGGAAAGGACAAACCTTATTATGCCAAAGATGAAGAGGGTAAGTGGTGGGTGCATATCCGTGTAAAAGACCAATCATTATTGGCTAGCAAAATTGTTGTGGATGTTTTGAAGCGAAATAGCGGGAAAGGTCAAAACATCATTCATTACACTGAACACGAAAAAGGGGTTTTAAAATTTCTTGAAATGAAAGAAAAGGCCAATTTGAAGGAGATTTGTAAGTTGTTGAATATTTCTAGGTGGCGTGCACAAAAAATGCTGGTTTCTCTTGTTAGTGCTGGCGTTGTGAGATCGCATACCACTGAAAAAATGGAGTTTTTCACCTTGAGTTAGGTTCAAACAGAAATATTAAAGGATATTTTTAGAAAGAAAGGCACTTATTTTGCAGCGTGAAATTACATATGAAAATTAAAATAATTATTTCGGTGGTTTTGAGCTTTGCTTCAAGCATACCATCTCTTATGGCACAACAGCCAACAGCTAACCCTAAAAACCTTGAAATTGCGCATCGTTTTACCTATGTTTTAGACAATGGTTTTGAGAAAATAGATTTGATGTTGGTTGGAACAGTTGATAAGTCTTTTTTTAACCTTGGGAACGCTCAATTGATTATTTGTGATAAGAACGACAAATCGAAGAAAAACCTGTTAAACTCTTTTACGCTTATGGTAGAACCTAGTGAGCCTAAGATTCAAAGCAAGGTTTTTCCCACGCCATCCCCAGTTTTTACGAGTGGCTGTAAGCAAATGATAACCATGCTCCCAGCACAAAGTAAAATTACATTTACGGAAGTTAAATTGAACACTACTTTGCCTGTTGCGGTTCAACAAGCCCCAGGTTCGAAACACGCTTTAGGAGTTGGTGTTTTGCCAATTGCATTTTTCTTGCACATAAAGTAGGCGATTTAAGAAGTATGGCTTAATTTTGTGTCGATTCAATCAATATCAACATGAAGATAGGCGTAGTAATTTTTCCTGGGTCCAATTGTGATCAAGATGCAATTTATGCATTTCAAAATCAGTTTGGCTGTGAAACCGTTGCTTTGTGGCACAAAGACCATGATTTGCAGGGTGTAGATTTAGTCTTTCTTCCAGGTGGTTTCAGCTATGGAGATTACCTTAGAAGCGGCGCTATTGCTAGGTTTTCACCGATCATGCAAAATGTAATTGATTTTGCTAGCAAAGGTGGTTTGGTTTGGGGTGTTTGTAATGGATTTCAAATTCTTTGTGAAAGCCATTTGTTACCCGGCGCGCTTTTGCACAATGAAAACCAAAAATTCAATTGCAAGAATGTTTTTATTAAGCCAAGTACTACAAACTCTTTAATTACAAATAGCCTCGATTTAACCAAAGCCTATCAAATTCCAGTTGCCCACGGTGAAGGCAGATTTTTCTGTAATGAAACTACTAGGGCGTCACTAATAGCCAATGATCAAATATTGTTTACTTATTGTGATGCAAACGGTAACTCTAGTAATGAAGCTAACCCAAATGGTTCAATGGATCATATTGCTGGCATTTGCAATGCAGGTAGAAATGTATTTGGAATGATGCCGCATCCAGAAAGGGTAATTGATCCAGAGTTATACAATACAGATGGAAGAGGCTTGTTTGATAGCCTTATGAAAGCAACACTAGCAGTTTAATGGCCTCTGCATTTGGACATGCAGCAGCAGCATTTGGGATTGGTAAATTAGGGTTTTTAAAAGAAAATCGGTTTGTTTTTGGAATTGTCGCAATCCTAAATTTTATATTATTGATAGGTGTTTCGGCCTATGGAATTGGGTTGAATGTGGATTCGGCCAATTATTTTTCTGTAGCCCAAAATTTAGCACGTGGGTTTGGCTTTTTGCAATTTGATGGCTTTCCTTTTCTGAATGCCCCACCTCTTTATAGTTTGATGTTAGCCCCAGCCTATTTATTGAACCTCAATCCGTTTATTTATGCAATAGTTTTACAGTTGGTATTTTTCAATGTAAGTATCTTTTATTTACATAAAATAATTGAAAATGAAATTGAACCTGGCTTAAAGAATCTGGTTTTTTGGGTTGTAGCAGGATCTTATTTTAGCTATTTGCACGTGTTTATTTTTGCTTTGAGCGAGGCTGGTTTTGTGGCTTTGTTGTTACCATGGACCTATTATGTATTGTTGCAAAATAAACAAGGGAATATAGTTACTTCCATTCTTTTTGCACTGATGTCGCTGCAGCGCTATTCCTTGTGGTTGATGTTGCCAGGAGTCTTGTTTTTTTGGTTCAAACAGAAAAGAAATTTGGCCTATATTTTCTTTCAAATTGCCCCAACTATTTTTGTGAGCGCTATTTGGTGGATGAGAAATTATTTGATAGCAGGCAATCCAATTGGCGAGCATGCGCTTGATAAAAAAATTAGTTTTATTTCCTTTCTTGAGAACCTGCAAACATTGTTTAATGGTGTTTTGTCTTTGCAGTCCTTGTTTGCTGGCCCTGCCTTGTTTTTGATATGTTTGTTGATTGGTATAATAAGCTTGTTTTTTTATCAAGAAAAGAGGCGCCCTGTTATACTTTTAGTAGTTTCAATTAGCCTTTCACTTTTTCTGTTTTTGATGTTGCAACAAGATTTATCTATGGTTCAATTGCCAAGGTACCTTTCTATACTATGGCTATTGGTTTTGCTTTTGCCCATTCTCGGTTTGAACCAACTTAAAATGAATAACAAGTTTGCTAGGGCATTTTTATTGGTGATTGCTTTGATGCAAACTATTGCTGTTTCTAGACAAATGTATTTGTTATCAAAGCAAGGAGCAGGCGGCTTTAATAGTGCTATTTGGAAAAGCCAATTTGAAGCCTATCCTTTAATCCTCTCTAAAATGGATTCATTTGGGTTAATTTCCAATTATCCAGATATAGTTTGGTGGGTAACAGGAAAACCATGTGTTTACACGCCATTTAAGTACGAAAACAAGGTTGATTTTTATAGGAGAGTAGGAGAGTCTCAAGTATTGATTTGGTTTAGCAGTGATAGTCGAAATGGAATTATGAATGAAGATTTCATTCATTCATTAGGTGGTTTTCAGCAAATTGATAGCAACTCATTTTATAGAATAGGTTTTATCAATAGTTCAACTGGACCCCTTGAAAAATAGGAACAATTCTGTTTTGCAATTAATACCTTTGTTGGATAGGGTTGAGTGAGTATTTTTGCAATAACATTTCAATAAGGCATTCATTTATGAATAATAGGCAACTTTTTATGCTTCATCAGGCTCAAACCACACATTTTCCAATGATGTTAGAGGTTGCGGGTACTGATGGCAATTATATTATTGATGTGGAAGGCAAAAGGTATTTGGATCTTATTTCGGGGATTAGCGTAAATCACCTTGGCCATGGAAATGAGCAGGTAAAAGCTGCAATTATAGGGCAATTAAATAAGCATCAGCATGTAATGGTGTATGGTGAGTTTGTGCAAAGTGCTCAGACGCAATTGTCTGCTGCTATTTGTGACTTATTGCCAAAGGAGTTAAATTCTGTTTACCTACTAAGTTCTGGAGCTGAGGCAACAGATGTGGCCATGAAATTAGCCAAAAGAGCCACTGGAAAATCAAATATAGTTGCCTGTAAAAATGCTTACCATGGAAGCACACACGCTGCTTTAAGTATCAACAGCGATGAATATTACAAGCATGCATTTAGGCCATTACTACCAGGTGTTTCCTTTATTACTTTCAACGATATTGCCTCTTTGGATCAAATAGACCACAATACTGCTTGTGTTTTTACTGAGGTTATACAAGGTGAAGCGGGATATATTGCGGCAAATCCTGAATTTTTGTTGGCATTGAAAAACAAGTGCGAGGAAGCAGGTGCTCTTCTGGTATTTGACGAAATTCAAAGTGGCATGGGTAAAACTGGCAAAATGTTTGCCTTTGAACATTATGGAATAAAGCCGGATATTTTATTATTGGGAAAAGCACTTGGAGCTGGCATGCCTATTGGGGCGGTTATTGCCAGCAATGATTTAATGGTTTTATTCGCAGACCAACCAATACTTGGACACATTACAACCTTTGGCGGACATCCAGTTATAGCGGCAGCGGCACATGCAGGCATTCAATTTTTAGTGGCAAGTAATCTTTTAAATGAAGTGGCCGAGAAGGAAGCCCTATTCAGAGAAAAATTGGTTCACCCGAAAATTAAGGGTATTTCTGGCAAAGGGCTAATGCTTGCTGTTGAACTAGATAACTTTGACAACAACTTAAAAGCAATACAAGCTTGCTTGGCTGACGGCCTTATTACCGATTGGTTTTTATTTGCCAATAACAGAATAAGAATTGCACCTCCCTTAACCATTACAAAAGACGAAATAGAACACGCTTGTTTTATAATAACCAAAGCCTTAACTCAAGTTTATGGTGTTTAATCTTGGTTGGTGGGTTCAAACAATTCATTGTCGTCGTAGTAAGCTACAATTAATTTTCGCAGCCTATTTTCTTGGCTCATTAAATCTATG
>JBILJL010000143.1:0-6326 GCA_044377255.1 Bacteroidia bacterium | reverse complement strand
CAGCAACCGACCTATCAAAGAAATATTCGTATAAGGTTTTAGTGCTACCGGGTAATAAATCATCACCTTTATAAAATCTTCTGTTGGTACCATCGGGCAATCTATCGTTCATCACTGGAACTAGAAGCCCATCTCTGGTAATCCTTGTACCAGCAGGAATGGTATACTTCCAATATCCTTTGGCATTTGCAAATGGATCTGGTATGGCACCAGCTAAGGTTATAGGTCTGTTAGGATTAATATCTGCTGGCCAAATTCTACCTAAAGTATCAATTCTAGAAGGCGTGGTACCCGCAGAATACATTGGTTTTCCCCATGTAGCCGTATCGAGTGGGTGAACCAAACGAGTTGGTGCTCCTGGCAATCCAGTTATTTTTGAGGCATCTTTTGCCCAAACAGTTGAATCGTATGGTGGAAAATCATGTCCATAATAAAACCACCTGTAAATATTACTCCATTTTTCAAATTGGTGAATAGGCAAGGTATCATGTGAAAAATTACAATTTACACGTCCAGGGTAAATCCTACCACCAGCAATAAACCTACCAAGTGTTCTATTAAACATATCGTTGGCATTGGCATATGGCTCCAAACCTTGCCTGGCGGCACTAGGGTTTGGAATAGAGAAAGAAGTACATTGAGGTGCATAATTGTCTGCAAAATCCCACCTGATGTATAAATTATTTGATTGATAAGCCAAGCTGGTATTCACAAATTCAACAGGTAAATCTGGCCCGCATTGTGTAGCTAAAAAAGGCTTAATTTTTACAGGAGTAACTGGGTCCTCAATTCTAACCAAAGGTCCCATAATATTAACACCAAAACCTCTTAATTGCGATTCTCTCTTTTTAACTGGTGCGTCAGCTGTATTATCTGTAAACCATTTCCAATAACTAACTATACTGTCTCTTGGTAAACCATTAGACCCCGTAATCCACCTGTATTTTGAAATGGAATCGGCAGCTTGGAAAAAATAACCATTAATAGTATTCAAGTTCGGATTAACTATGGGTGGTGGCACATATTGGCTATCACTTAATTGCGCGGTATCTATCCTCGACCAAAAATTTAGTCGTTTTACAGGTTGCCCTGGGCAAGCAATTAATAAGGTTGGGAAATAATGGCCAAATCCTTGGTAGCGATAACAAGGTGTTATTTCATTTAACTTCTTGTCTGAACCTGGAGGATTGGCATTTGGATCGGCAAAATCCCATAATAGTTGAATTTGCGAATTTATACCTTGTAAAGGATACATGTTATATAAACAAACACTGGCAAGGTTTCTATTTTGCAAACAAACGCTATCTGCTATGGTATCATTGTTATTGGTCCTGCGACTGCGAATGTCATATTTAAGAACAATGTTTTCTGGCAACTGGTTACCACTGGTAACGTATTCAAAAGTATCGGCACAATTGAATTGCTTGTGGCGAACAATTAAACGCGGATTGAACACACCATTTTTAGTATACTTATAGGTAAAAAGACTCCAACGAGGTAAATCTGCCGCAACTATTGGCGATTGAGATTGGTAAACACTGTCATCATCATATTCCCACCTAAACCACAATAAATTTGAGGTTGAAACTTGGGTATTGTTCACAAAAATATATGGCGTGGTATCGCACCTTGGTGTACCACTTACTGTAAAACGTGGGTTAATATTGGGAGCAACAAAAATAAATTTGAACTCCTTTGTTTCACAACCACCAATATCAGTAGTAGTTAAACCAACATTGAATCTGCGATTTCCTTGCGAAAACCTATGGCAAATATTTCCTCCTGCCAAAATTGAATTACTATCTCCATCACCCCAAGTATAAATTACTTTTCCAATAGGCAAACTCGGCGCTGGACCAGCAATTGTATTGTCTTTAAAACAATAATAATTGTATTTAAAACATTGCGAATCCTGGCTTACCAAACTAAAATTAGCCACAGGTCTATTGTAAACCGTATCCCAAACACTTGTTTCTAAAGGAGCACGGTTGGTAAACCTGGCAGTAACTTTAATATTGTAAATACCAGCCGCTGGGTACTGATAGGTTCTGGTATTAGACACCGGGCTGCCAATATTATTGATACTCGAATCTCCATTTCCCCAATCAAACCTGTAGGAGGAAACATCATTAACACTTACACCCGTTAGAAAGATGTCAACTTGAATAGGACTTCCAAAACAAATTACACGTGGCAACACATTCATGCTAATGGACTGTGAAAAGGCCGAGTTGGCTATGAGCCAACATACTGCCGATAATGCTAGTCTGGTAATTAATCGTTTCATCATATATTTTATTTTACTTTTTTGTCTTTCTATTTAGTTTGCTAACCTACAATTTTATTTT
This sequence comes from Bacteroidia bacterium, assembly GCA_044377255.1. Classification (GTDB taxonomy): domain Bacteria; phylum Bacteroidota; class Bacteroidia; order UKL13-3; family UKL13-3; genus B1. The sequence continues at coordinate 3,978 of JBILJL010000143.1, read as the reverse complement.
CAAATTTCTAGTCCCTACCTAAACAGGTTAATAAATCCACGTTTGGTTTGTCGTTCTGTTTCATCATTTAACTGATAGTCAATTACATAAACATATCTCCCGCTTGCACAATCCACACCTGTTTTCCAATTGGCACCATTCCAAGCATTGTTTAATTGATTGCTTTCAAAAACCACCTCACCATTTCCATCCACAATAGTAACATTGTAGTAGGATGCATGATCTATTTGCACCTTCCAAGTATCATTTAAACCATCGCCATCAGGACTAAATGCATTGGAGATTATTAGTTCAAAATCATTGCTTGGCTTGGCATTACTATTTTCAGTGTTAGGTGTATTTCTATCAATTTTTCCTACAACAGGAATGTCTTCCTTTTTCTTAGGTTCAATATCCTTGGCACTAGCTTTTACAGGGGGTTCGGTTTGATCCAAAGCCTTGTTATTGCTAGGGTTTTGCATTGGCGAGTTAAGCTCAGAATTTATTTGATTGCTTGTTGCTTCAACTTCCACCTTACTTTCCGAAACTTGCTTTCTTGTGATATTTTTCGCTTTACCTGTAATATCCGTTTCTGGAGCCAATATGGTTTCTTGCTTCAAAGCTTCTGGTTGTATCGTATTTTCTTGTAGCGGCAAATTCATTTTTTCAACTTCCTTTTGGTTCAAACCGAAATATAAACCAAGCGAAACAATTGATACACCGGCAACTGCTACAATTTTACCACCCAAACTAATTTGCTGAATGGTATTCATCAATTGATTGCCCTGCCCACTTGCTGCAGGCGAAACTTGAATTTGCTTTTCAATAAAGCTCCAAGCATCGGCAGGTGGAGTTGGCTCAAAATTGGCCATCCCTTCTTTAATGAGTTGATCTATGTTTAAATTATTTTTCAAAATCTACTTTTTTTCTTTGTTCAATTGATTCCAATGCTCGATAAATAAAGCCCTGGCCCTAGAGAGTTGACTTTTAGAAGTTCCCTCACTAATTCCTAGCATTTCGGCAATTTCGGCATGACTAAAACCTTCGATTATATAAAGGTTCAAAACAGTTCTGTACCCTGTTGCCATATTACCTAAAACTGCTAGAATTTCTTTTTGTGTAATCTTTCCCAAAGCCTCAGATGCTTGTCCAATTCCATGAGCATCCTCTACATCGCTTTGTTGTTGATACACCTTGTTTACTCTATAATGCTCTAGGGCAGTATTAATAAAAATGCGCTTCATCCATCCTTCCAAAGAACCTTTTCCAGTATATTGCTCTAGCTTGGTAAAAACCTTTACAAAACCATCTTGAAGTATGTCTTTTGCATCCTCCTTGGTATTGCCATATCTTAAACAAACCGCATACATACTGCTGCTAAAGTGCTGGTAAAATGCCTGCTGAGCTTTTACCTCCCTTTTTAAACATCCTTGTATTATATTATCCTCAAGTTGCTTGCTCACTTTTACAGTCTTATTTAAGCAGATGAATTAAATTGTTTGAAGGTTGCAATGCTCCGATTTATTTTCTTAATTATTCGTTAATCCTTAGCCATATAACAAATTTCCAAAATAAGTGGTAAATTAGTCGAGCAAATGCGTTGGCCAATATACACCATATTTCATTTTTGTTTGTTACTGCTCTGGGCAAATAATGCTATTGCGCAAATTCCTGCAACCCCAATAAGCACAACAGATTTATTTGAATGGCGCGAAAATAAAGGTCAGTGGGACCCAAGTATTTATTTCCGTTGCAAACAACATGCCCTCGACTTACAATTGGGCTCCGATTTTCTTTCTTATTATTTTTTTGATGAGGCGCAATTAGATAGACTGCACTCGCATGGACCCGTAAAATCGCATCCTGCGGCAGGTGATACCCTGCTTAATATGTATGCCTTAACTTTTAAGTTTAAAGGTGCTCAAGCATCAAAACCAATTCTCAATTCACCCAAATCACATTATTATAATTATTACCTCGGCAACAATCCTACACATTATGCCAACAAGGTTAGAGCCTCTAATCATATAGGTTTAGGGAATGTTTATACAGGCATCAATGTGTTGGTTCACTCCAATAAAAACCAATTAAAAATGGAGTATTGGCTCGAACCAAACGCTCTATTAAGTGATATAAAAATTGAGGTAAATGGGGCAAGCAATGTGTATGTAGAATACGGTGATTTATACATACAAACACCCAAAGGACTTATCAAAGAACAAAGGCCTTACTCCTACCAATTAATTGGTGATAAAAAAGTTGAAGTAGCAATTAAATACCTTGTAAACGGCAAGGAAGTTAGCTTTGCAGCAGATGAAAGTTACAACCCAAATTACCCGCTCATCATAGACCCCGAGATTATTTTCTTAACCTACTCTGGCTCTACCGAGGACAATTTTGGCTGCTCGGCTACCCCAGGCGAAAATGGCACTTTATATGCAGCAGGCACAACCACTGGCGATCCAACTTCATTGGGCAAATACCCTGTTACTGCCAATGCCTTCCAAATGGCATACGCAGGAGGAGGAAATGCGGAAGGTGAGCTATTAGGGAGATTCCCTTGCGATATTACCTTCAGTAAATATAGCACAGATGGCAAAACATTGTTGTATGCTACTTATTTAGGAGGGGCAAACAACGAAGTACCCCACTCATTGGTGGTAGATGATAGTGCCAATTTGATCATTATGGGAAATACCTATTCCAATAATTATCCTGTTTCTAAAAACGCTTACGATACCAGTCATAATGGCCGCCACGACATTATCCTTACCAAATTTGATAAAGACGGAAAATTAGTAGGTTCAACTTATTTAGGCGGCGCCGGAAACGATGGCATTAATACCAATAACACTACTCAATATTTTTTTGCAGATAGTTACCGTGGCGATGTAATTGCAGATTCTTTGGGAAATATTTATGTGGCTTCCTTTTCTCAATCAACTAATTTCCCCACCACTCCACTTTGCCTTCAAAACACCCTCAAGGGATTGCAAGATGGTGTGGTATTTAAAATGAGTCCAGATTTAAAAAAACTCACTTGGAGTACCTATTTAGGAGGGAATAACATTGATGCCTTTTATAGCCTAGATCTTGAACCCAATGGTAGCATGTGGCTTTCGGGCGGTACCAATAGCACCGATATCCCTGGCACAACTAGTACACTTAATCCCAATAACCTTGGCGGAAAAGCAGATGGCATCATTGTTTTGTTGGATGCTCAGGGAAGGAATATTCTGAAAGCAACTTATTATGGAACCGATAATTACGACCAAATAATTTCATTGGAACTAGACCAAGACGATAATATTTACATTGTTGGACAAAGCTTGGGTAAAATCGCTATTACAAATGGTGTATACAACAACCCAAATTCTCATCAATTTATTGCCTGTTTGAGTCCGGATTTAAAATCCAAGTTGTGGTCAACAGTTTTTGGTTCAGGCCGCCCACAAATTGACCTAACCATTAATGCTTTTTTGGTAGATGAATGCAAAAGAATATATGTGAGCAGTTGGGGTGGCGCAACGGCAATTAAAACAGACTTAAGTCCTTCCTCCACCGATGGAATTCCGGTTACCTCTGATGCTTTTCAAAACTCCACAGATGGCAGTGATTTTTATTTACTCATGCTCAACAAAAACGCCTCTGGCTTGCTTTATGCCACTTTTATTGGAGGAGATAACCCAACCAATTCTGGCGACCATGTAGATGGCGGCACCAGTAGGTTCGACAAAAAAGGGATTGTTTACCAAAGTATGTGTGCCAGTTGCCCAGGTACTGGCTTCCCTCCATTTACAGATCTGCAAACAACACCAGGAGTTTATGCACCAATAAATTTGAGTCCACGTTGCAGCAATGCAGCTCTTAAATTTGACTTTAGGATACAAAATGCCAATTTTAGTTGGGAAGCAGATACCTGTGCCTCCATCTTTAAATTCAAAAATCAAACCCCCAATGCCTCAAACTTCTTTTGGACTTTCCCCGATGGCGATACCA
>JBILJL010000142.1:0-6332 GCA_044377255.1 Bacteroidia bacterium | reverse complement strand
TTTCCATTGATTTTGGATCAATTTTAAGTTATCCCAAAGTGGTTCCATGTATGGATTAATCTTTGACTTTGCATCCCCCGGTAAAAATCCGATATCTCTGTTATTAAGAGGAATGATTGGCCTTGCTAAATAAATCTGCCTATAATTGGCTTTTTGTTCCATTGCGGCTGCAAGTGCCAATAAAGTTTTACCGGTGCCAGCAATACCTTGAATGGTTACCAATTTTATTTGTGGGTTCAAAACGGCATGCAAAGCAAATGCTTGTTCTGCATTGCGTGGTTTAATACCAGAGGCACTTACTTTATTAATTTTTTCGAGGCTTTCCGTTTCTGCATTGTAGCAAGTAAGAACCGAATTTGATGCATTTTTTAGGATATAAAAATGATTAGCTAATGGTTTTTTCTTCATGGCTAAATCATAGCTCACAAAACCTCTCGCATACACTTCATCAATAACGGATGACTTAATTTTTTCGAGCACAGTTCTACCGGTATGAAGGGTATCTATGTCTTTAATTTTACCTGTTTCATAGTCCTCAGCTAATATCCCCAAAGATTTTGCCTTTAGTCTTAAGTTAACATCCTTGGTAACCATTATTACAGATCTATCTGGGTGTTGTTCTTGAAGAGCTATTGCAGCATTTAAGATGCGGTGGTCGGCCTTTCGCTCGCCAAAAACTACTTGGGCATCAATACGCGTTCTTTCTGGCATTACCACTTTAAATTGGCCTCGCGTTGGACCGTTTATAGGAATCCAATTTGTGAGTGTATATTCTCCAGAAAGTTTATCCAAATACCTTATAAAAGCTCTTGCTTCAAAGTTTAAGGTGTCATTACCCTTCTTAAAATTATCCAGCTCTTCAAGCACTGTAATTGGAATAGCAACATCGTGCTCCTCAAAATTTTTAATGGAATTGTTATCGTATAAAATAACCGAAGTGTCTAATACAAATATTTTTCTTAGTTCTTTGGGTTTTGAGATGCGTTTAGCCGTTTTCTTTGCCACTTTTTTGGGTACTACTTTTTTGCCTACCATGAATTAATTGTTAAGGATAATCAATCGACCTTGTCGAAGATTGAAAATTAACTTAACAAATAAAAAAATTACTTATTCACACTTGTTAATGGCTTCAATTTTACCGGCTACTTGGTATACTTATTTCAATACAACTTTTGATTTTTTCTACAGAGTTGATTGGTATGGCACTTTTTCTGATTTAGTCACTCACATCTGTTTTTGCTGCCAAATATCTTTCTGCATCTAATGCTGCCATACAACCACTGCCAGCAGCTGTTACAGCCTGTCTGTATACTTTATCTTGTGCATCACCACAGGCAAATACACCGGCAATATTTGTTTTACTTGTACCTGGAATAGTTTGTAAATAGCCAGTTTCATCCATATCCAAATATCCTTTAAAAACATCTGTATTAGGATGGTGACCAATTGCCACAAAGAATCCACTGATGTCTATGGTTCTTAATTCACCATTTTTTCTATTCTTTAAACGGGCACCTATAACTTTGTTTTCGCCCAAGATTTCATCTGTTTCTGTATCAAAAATTACCTCAATGTTTGGGGTATTTAATACACGGTGAACCATTGCTTTTGAAGCTCTAAATTCATCCCTTCGCACAATCATGTATACTTTAGTACAGATTTTTGCAAGGTAACTGGCCTCCTCGCAGGCTGTGTCGCCGGCGCCAACAATAGCTACATCTTTTCCTTTGAAGAAAAATCCATCGCATACCGCGCAAGCACTAACTCCCATTCCATTTAACTTTTGTTCGGACGGGATTCCTAACCATTTGGCACTGGCTCCTGTTGCAATAATAACAGTGTCGGCCAAAATTTCATGTGATTCGTCGGCTATAAGTTTAAATGGTGGTTTTCCAGAAAAATCAACACTGGTAATCATTCCATAACGAACATCGGTTCCAAAACGCTCAGCCTGCTTGCGAAATAACTCCATCATTTCTGGTCCCATGATTCCTTCGGGGTAGCCTGGATAGTTTTCTACATCGGTGGTAATCGTTAATTGGCCACCTGGTTGCATACCAGCATACATGATGGGCTTTAAATCTGCCCTAGCGGCATAAATTGCAGCTGTATAACCTGCAGGTCCTGAACCTACAATGAGGCATTCAATATGTTCAACAGTCTTTGTCATAATTTAATTTATTGGTTCAAACCTAATTCAAATAATGGTCCAGTTTTTAACAAGTTATTCTAATTATTGAATACTATCAAACCCGGTTGAATGAATAGGTTTTTGGAATGTACTATTTTTTTCTAGCCCTATTTCTTTCAACAGCTCTGTTTCTGGGCTTTGTTTTATTGGGGTTTCGTTTTCTTGGCCCGCCTAAATTTTCTTTTTTATTCTTGGCTTTCTTCTCGTGAACAACAGGTCTCGTATCCTTTTTCTTAGCGTTTTTGTTATGGCTTTTTTGAATAGCCTGTGGCAATTCATCCTCCGTAAAAATGGAAGAAATAGGCACTTCTTTTGGAATTCTTTTCCTAGTAACACTTAGTTTCATGAGGGCTTCAATGCTTTCTAAATAAGGACTTTCAACCTCATTGAAAAAAGTAATTGCTGTGCCTGCCTTGCCAGCTCTACCAGTTCGGCCAATTCTATGTATATAGTCGCCTGCCTCTTTTGGCGTATCAAAATTGATTACATGTGATACTTCCAAAATGTCGAGACCACGCGCGGCTATATCCGTTGCAATTAAAATTCGGTTCAAACCTTTGTGGAAATTTTCTAAAGTAGCAAACCTCACAACTTGAGATTTGCCTGAATGAATGAGTGACAATTCCTCTCCAAATACTTTTGTAAGTTGGGCAAACAACCTATCTGCCAACTTAATGTTTCCAACAAAAACCATCACTTTACTGAATTCTTTTTTGTCGGTTAAAAGGTTCTCAAGCAAGCTTACCTTGGTATAATAATTTGGACCATCATAGGCGAATTGCTTAATTTTATCGATAGGCGTGCCATGCGCAGCTATCTCAATTTTTTGGGCATTGGTGGTAAAAGTTTCTATCAATACTTTCACATCTTCTCCCATGGTTGCTGAGAAAAATATGTTTTGAACCTTAGATGGGAGCAGGTCTAAAATGGTATTCAATTGTGCCCTAAACCCTAAGTCCATCATTTCATCTACCTCATCAATGATAAAGTGCTTAACCGATTTCAAGCGAAGTATACCCAACATGGCCAAATCAACTAATCTACCTGGCGTTGAAACCAACACATCTAAACCAGCAAGAACTGTCTTTTTTTGTGGATTTATATTGATGCCTCCATAAATACCTGCAACCCGAATGCTCATATAAATGGTGAGTTTTTCAATTTCGGCAACAACCTGACTTACAAGTTCTCTTGTAGGCACAATGATGAGAACGGTTGGGTTTTTATCCTCTGAATATTTATGCTGTCTGAGGATAGGAAGCAAGTATGCAAAGGTTTTTCCGGTACCAGTTTGGGCAATTCCAACCACATCTTTACCCGACATAATTACCGAAAACGACTTTTCTTGGATAGGGGTTGGATGTATGTACGCTAAATCCTGAAGTGCATTGAGCAATGGTTTATTTAAATTTAAATCTTCAAAATTGAGCATACTTTTTTTTGTAAAGGTCGTTAATCAATCGGATAAATGGGCAATTCTATTTAGTTAACTAAATTCCGAGCCATTCTTTTGCGGTATTTCTCAATAGCTTTATTTTGGTTTCTTCATCAATGTCTTTCATCAATTCTATAAACTTACCATGCTCCAAATCGCCTAGTGGGAAAGGGAAATCAGAACCCATAGCAATTTTACCAGCCCCAAACATTTTTAATAAAAAAGCAAAAGTATCATCGTCGTGAACCAACGAATCAATATAAAATTTATCTGAATAATTTCTGGGTTCATCCGCTTTGTGCACATTACATAAATCTGGCCTAGCATGGTAGGCATGAGAAATTCTACCTATAGTTTGCGGAAAGCAGCCACCACCATGAGCAAACAATACTCTTAATTTGGGGAACTTGTCAAATATTCCGCCAAACAACATGCTACAAATAGCCAAAGATGTTTCTGCAGGCATACCAATTAACCAAGGAAGAAAGTACTTTGGCATTCTATCTTGTCCCATCATATCCCAAGGATGAACAAAAATGCACATGCCTAATTTTTCGGCAGTTTCATAAAATGGGTAATAATACTCATCATCCAAATTACGGTGTTCAATATGGGTACCAATTTCTATGCCTGGCAAATTTAATTCGTGCTTACACCTAGATAACTCTTGGCAAGCCAAATTAATATCTTGCATGGGAAGCGTTCCTAAACCAACAAATCGGGTAGGGTAGGTTTCTTGAATTTTTGAAACATGATTATTATAATATTGAGCCCACTCCAAAGTATGTTTTGGTTCAGCCCAGTAATAAAACAAAACGGGTACAATGCTCAATGCCATTAACTCAACGTCATGTTTATCCATGTGCTCAATAATGCTTTCCGGATTCCAGCACAATTCATCAATGGCGCGAAAGAAAGTGCCGTCTGCTTTCATCATATTGGCCCTGCCAGGTTGAAAATGGTCTAAGTAAATAAACTCATTGCCATAGCCGTATTTATCTTTTAAATTAGGCATATTTTCTGGCAAAATATGCGCATGGACATCAATTTTTTTGTAACTTTTCATAGTTAATTTCCATCCCCATCAAGGATGTTACCTAATCCGCCTAGTATGCCACCTTCTTCTCTTCTTTTTCCAAATCCTCCGTAGGAGATAATTCTTCCGGCTAGCCTAGAAATAGGCAACGATTGAATCCAAACTTTTCCAGGTCCTGTTAAGGTTGCAAAAAATACGCCTTCTCCACCAAATAATGTATTCTTAATGCCACCTACAAATTGTATGTCGTAATTAACCTCTTTGGTAAACGCAACAATACAACCAGTATCAATTTTTAAAACCTCACCTGCTTGCAACTGACGTTCTTCCACATGTCCACCTGCGTGTAAAAAAGCCATTCCGTCACCTTCTAGCTTTTCCATAATAAAACCTTCGCCACCAAATAGGCCGGTACCTAATTTTTTCTGAAATTCAATACCGATGCTCACGCCTTTTGCTGCGCATAAAAAAGCATCTTTCTGGCAGGTAATCCTGCCACCCATTCTGCTCAAATCCAATGGAATTATTTTCCCAGGGTAGGGTGCGGCAAAAGTTACTGTTCTTTTACCCGAAACCATATTGGTATAGGCAGTCATAAACAAGCTTTCACCAGTTAATAGCCTTTTGCCAGCCGACAAAAGTTTGCCAAATATGCCGTTTTCTTGGGTACTGCCATCTCCAAAAATAGTGTTCATTTGAATGCCATCATTCATCATCATAAAACTACCTGGCTCGGCCATGATGGTTTCTTGCGGGTCTAATTCAATCTCTACACATTGCATTTCACTACCAAAAATGCGGTAATCTACTTCATGGTTGCTGATCATAATTTGAAATTTTATTGGATCAAAAATATTCAAAAAATAAGAAACCTAGGTTCATTATTTTAAGAAATTAGGTTTTATTGTGATTTTAACTTGAAAAATAAAAATAAATTGCTTTATTTGTAGGATGCGAATAGGTCTTATAGTTGGCGTTTCAGGACGTATAGGCAATTCCTTATTGGAATCTTTGCTAAATAATCGCCGATACAAAAAAGTGATTTTGTTAAGTCGTAGAGAAAACAAGCGATTAAGTAATATTCACCTCAAAAAGGTTAACGTTGACTTTGCTTACATGGAAAATTATTCTGAAGAATTTAACGAGGTAAATGACGTTTATTGTTTATTGGGAACTGATTTTATCAATACGCAAGATTTAGAGGATGCAACTATGTTTGATTATGAATATCCGCTTAGCATTGCTAAAGTGGCCAAGAATCAGGGGGTGAAGAGTTTTATTTTAATTAACCCCTCCAAGGCTAGCATCACTTCAAACGTTGATAAGTATAAAATTAGGGCAAAATTAGTTGCTGAAATTAAATTACTAGGGTTTGAGAATCTTTATATTTTTAATGTCAATAAAATTAGCAAATCTACCAACTTAAAGAGCGGATTGTTTCTAATTAATAAAAATCTTGGTAATTTAGTAAACATGATAGGATGTAATTTATTACATAAGAATAAGTCTACACCGGCAAACGTATTAGCTAATAAAATGATTGAAGTTGCAATTGGCAACCCGCTCGATAAAAAAGAGTTCCACACCAAAGATTATTAATTCTATTTAATTGAAAAAAGCATTAGTAATTGGCGCCACAGGGTTAATAGGGCGGAATCTAGTTTTTGAAT
>JBILJL010000141.1:0-6367 GCA_044377255.1 Bacteroidia bacterium | reverse complement strand
TTGAGAGACATTGCCGAGGATTTTGCCAAAACTACTGCCTACATTAAATGGCCAAATGATATTTATATCGGTGATAAAAAAGTAGCAGGTATATTGATTGAGAATGTGTTACAGGGTAATCGCTTGCGTTTTTCTATAGTTGGGGTCGGTTTGAACCTAAACCAACAAGTATTTGAAACACCTAAATCGGCCTCTTTAACCTATTTTTCTGGTGCTTGGATTGATCCAAAAGTATTGCGTTTGAGTTTAAATGAAAAAATAACACATTACTATTCTCTGCTAAAGGGTAAAAAAAATAGTCAGTTATGGGATTTGTACCACCAGCATTTATTGGGAAAAGGAAAAGAGGCTCAATTTAAATTTCAAGAAAATTTGGTGGTAGCAACTATTATGGGTATTGATAAAAAAGGTAGATTGCACCTATTATTGGAAGATGAGATTAAAAGTTTCGCCCACAAGGAAATTGAGTTTATTCAACTATTAGCTAAAAATTAGAATGGTTACATTGGTTATAGATGCAGGTAATACACGCATAAAGGCTGGGGTTTTTAAGCATAATACATTGGTTTATTCAGCGGTTTTGGTTCAAACCGAATTTTTGGAAACGCTGATAGCCCTTGTAAATAAATATACCATTAGCCGCATGCTATTGAGCGACGTTAGTGGAAAAATGAAAGAAAATTTTTCCTTGAATAGTATAGGAATTCCTGTGATGGAACTTGGCAAAGAGTTGAAATTGCCTTATAAAAATTTGTATCAAACCAAACAAACTTTAGGGGCAGATAGAATGGCTTTGGTGGCAGGGGCCATGCAATTTTTTCCTGATAATGCTTGTTTGGTTATAGATGCGGGAACTTGTGTAACATACGACCTCCTTAATTCGTCTCAGGAGTATTTGGGAGGGAATATTACACCGGGTTTGCACATGCGATTAAATGCTATGCATGCGTTTACAGGTAAATTGCCCTTACCAGAATGGGAAAGACCCAGCGATTTTTTGGGCAGGTCGACTGATACTTGTTTGTTAACTGGTGCATATTTTGGTTTGGTGGGTGAAATAGAGTACTTAATTACACGTTATCAGAAGAATAATCCAGATTTGAAGGTTTTACTTACAGGAGGAGATGGAGAAGTGTTGGCAAAAAGCATAAAAACAAGCATATTTGCACACGAACAGCTATTGTTGTACGGATTAAATAAAATATTGACTCATAATGCAGAATAACGCCTTAAGGCTGGTTTTAATTTTTTTAATTGGGTGTTGGGGCAATGCTTCATTTTTATCGGCTCAAAATATTACCAAATCGCCTTATTCCATTATTGGTGTAGGAGATATCATTTATCCAGGCAATGCAAATACTTATTCTATGGGTCAAACCAACCAAGCTATAAGAAATCCATTTTCGGTAAATATGTTGAACCCTGCCTCTTATTCATCTATCTTAACTACCAATATTGAAGCGGGTGCTACTTTGAGTTTTGCAGATTTTAAGGGTGCCGGAACCAATACTTCAGTAGACAATGCATGGATTTCTTATTTTAATTTTGGCATACCTATTTCACCTAAACGTGGAATTGGAATCTCCTTTGGTGCCACACCTTTTTCTGGGGTGGGTTATAACATTAAATCACTGGTAAAATTGCCTCAAGATACTTTTAACATTGATGCCATCAATAGTTTTGTAGGTAGGGGAGGCATTTCTAAATTTTACATGGGTTATGGCATGCGCCTGCATAGAAATGTAAGCGTAGGGTTTAATGCAAATTACCTTTTTGGCGAAATTACCAATACCACCCAATTATTAATTCCGACTAAGTACAATATGTTCAATATCAATGAAGATAAGTCGAACTATATTCATGGTTGGTTATTTGATGCAGGCGTTCAAATACACGATACTTTTTCAATAACTCAAGGTAATTTACGCAAAGATTATGATTGGGTAATTGGTGCTACTGTGACCCCGCAAATAGATTTAAAAGCAGAGCAAAGTTACCTCCTGCGCTCATTGCCAATTGGCAGTATCAATGGCATTAAAGACACCATCTTTTCAGAAAAAGGTACCAATGGAACGGTAACATCGCCGCTGTCTTGGAAAACAGGTATTAGTTTTTCTAGGAGAGATATGTGGACTTTGGCAGCAGATATTAAAGGTACCTTATGGAGCAACTACAGGAGTTTTGGTGGGGCAGATTCATTGCGCAATAGTTTTGGTGCTAGCCTTGGAGGAAGTTATACCCCAAATTTTAAAAGCAAGAATTACCTTTCAAGAATTGAGTACAGAATGGGAGGTAGGTTCGAAAAAAGTAATTTAATAGTTAGAGGCACGGGTGTGGATATTGTTGCTTTTACAGCTGGGTTGGGTTTGCCAATGGCTAAAAGTAGGTCGAAGGTGAATTTAGGCATTGAATTGGCGCGCAGAGGAACGATTGAAAATGGCTTGGTTCAAGAAAATTATTTTAGGATTTATTTAGGAGTGAGCTTTTCTGACAAGTGGTTTTATCGTTACAGGTATGATTAAATATTTGTTAGGTATGTTCATTTTTTTGGGATTAGTCATTGGATGCGGTCCCAAGGAAGAAAATTTGGCCAAGGCAGTTTCACTTGCCAAAGATTTACCTGTTGAAGTGGGATCAAATGTGAGTATTAGCTATACCGATAGTGGCTTTTTAAAGGCCAAATTATTTGCACCTATTTTGGAGCGTTATGCTACTGAGAATAAAAGTGAAACAGAAATGCGTGATGGAATAACCGCTTATTTTTATAGCAATGAGGGTAAAATCAACAGTTATATTAAAAGCAAGTATGCCATCAGAAATGAGCGCGAAAGGACCATTACTGCAAGAAAAGATGTAAGTGTAATCAACAACAAAGGCGATACACTTAAAACAGAGGAACTAATTTGGGATGAAAAAACCGATCGCATTTACTCAGATAAATTTGTTCGCATTACCTCACCAGATAGAATTATTATTGGGACTGGATTTGAATCGAATACAGAATTTACCAAATTTAAAGTTTTAAATATTTCGGGCATTATTAGTTTAAAACAATAATGGATAAATGGATACTTAGAAATTGGCTTATTTTAGCCATTGCATCTCTAGTCATAGGCTTTCTAATTGCCTTTTTAGAAGACTTTATAAAGGGCAAAGCCTACATGTTTTTTATTCTCAGCATTGTTCTCTTTTTTGTTTGGCTCAAAAAAAGTGGCAAACTTTAATACCAATTCTGAATTCAAAATTCTGAATTCTGAATTAAAAGAACTACTTCATCTCCATGGATTCGACAAGCTCACCATGACGCTCACGTTACCCTAAGCTTGCCAAATGAAACGTCATCCCATCCTGACCTTGTCGAATTGATCCCCCTCTCCAAGTCACCCCCTCTCCAAGTCACCCCCTCTCCAAGTCTCCCCTTCTCCAAGTCACCCCTCTCCAAGTCACCCCTCTCCCCATCACCTCTTCCTCTCCGCTGCTTCCTTAATCGTCTTCAAGCCTTCCTCAAAACCTTGTTCTTGTGAACTAATTCTGCTGGGAAGCATAAATCTGTAAATAGGATTATTACCTACATCGCCAGTGTCTACCCAATTAAGTTGTGTTTGACCACCAATATTTTTTAGATAAAAAGTTTGGTAAATGGCCAATTCGCCGCCATTGAGCGATAAGTGAAATTGTATTTTTTCATTGGGGATACTTTCGGTAATTTTAAACCTGCCATTACCCACCAAATTGCCTCTAAAGTATTGTGTAGCGCCTTTTCCAGTTTTAACTTGGGAGTAAAAAACAACCATTGTACTGTCTATACTTTTGTTCCAAGGACTCCAATCATTCCAATATTTCATGTTGTTGAGGTAAGCATAGGTTTGTTCAACAGGTAAATTGATGGTGGTAGATTTTTCTATCCTGTAACTGTGAGGAAAAAAGCGCGAAATAAGGAATACAAGGCCGAAAAAGCCCATGATACCTACAAATATGTTGAATAATTTCATGGTTTAATTTGCTACAAACTTAGGGTTTATGAGGCGTTTATAAAAATTCAGCGACGATTACTTACGTTTCATCTATTTTTAAACACAAGTGGTCTATCTTCGATTGAGTTATTGATTCAGCCTGAGTAGTTTTGTGTTATCAATTTATTAAATATGGAAGACGAGAGAAATTTTAGTGAAGCAAATTTTAAGCGTGGGAGAATCATCAGTGGCATAGTGCTCATTATTGCTGGTTCCTTGTTTTTTGCGCGCAAACTGGGTATACTTTTCCCTGATTGGTTGTTTACTTGGCAAATGTTTTTAATTGTATTGGGTGTTTATATTGGTGCAAAGCATAATTTTAAAAACCCTAGTTGGTTAATTTTATTTGGCTTAGGTGCTGTTTTTATGCTGGAGCGCTTTTACCCAGCTATTCACATCCACGAGTTTTTTTGGCCAATTTTGTTAATTGCTTTTGGTGCCATGATGCTTATTAAGCCAGCTCGATTAAATAGATTTAAAGGTAAGAGGTTTGAAAAATATAGAGCCCAAATGGAGCAAGATACATGCTCGATAGCAAGCGAAACCAACGAAAACAAAATTGATGTTACTGCCGTATTAGGTGGCATTAAAAAAAATGTACTATCTAAAGATTTTAAAGGTGGTGAAATTAATTGTATCATGGGTGGGGCAGAGGTAAACTTAACCCAAGCCGATATTCTTGGTAGTGCCAGACTTGAAATTAATAATATTTTTGGTGGAACCAAATTATTAATTCCAGCCAATTGGGAAGTAGTAAGTGATGTGGTGGTGGTATTAGGCGGAATTGAAGACAAGCGTCCTTTACCCAATGATGCGCAAAGGTCAAAAGACAAGATTCTTTATATTGAAGGCTCTTGCGTTTTTGGTGGCATAGACATCAAGAGCTATTAAAATCAATAACCTATTTAATACCTGAACCAATGAATAAATACCTAGCAAAAATAGTTTATAAAATTGTTTGTATGAATAAAGATGCCGCAGAGCAGTTTGATGAACAGCTTTGTTTTATTGAAGCACGCGACATCAATGAGGCATTTATAAAGGCCCGTATGTTGGGTGTAAAAAATGAAGATGAGGTTGACCATGAATCTGGAAATAGCATTTTTTGGAAATTTGTGGATGTGCCTTTTTTAAAAATCATTGAAAATTTGGCAGATGGTGATGAACTTTATGCTAGTATTTCAGAGCACGAAAAGGATGACAATTATGAAGCATACATTAAATCAAGAGCTGCAGACCTACAAATGAATTTTCAACAACAATTGGCATTGGCATAATCTTGATTCATCATATATCTCTTAAGCGCATTATACTGGCCTTTACTTCCTTTTTGGTAGTATGGATGTTGATGCACATTTATCTTTTAGTTGATTTTGGTGTTGATCCAAAAATTGCTGTAGTTGATAGTTTTATTACACATTTTATTTTTGCGCTTACTTCTTTTATTATTTATATAACCTTAAAGTATTACCAACCATCTAAAGAAAATTTTTTCTACATAAGAATTTGGGCATTGCTTTTGGCAATTGGTAATACATTTGTTATTGTAAACGCGCTACAATACATTTATGTATCTGATGCAAGCTACCAATCACTTTTAGATAAAAGTATTCCCTTGCGTTTTTGCTATCAAATTTTAATGGTTGCCACTATTACTTTAATTCAATGGTTGGGAAACTATATGTTAGAGCAGCAAGGTGATGGTGATAGAAAACAGCAATCGGAGTCGTTTACAAAAGAAGCAGAGCTATATAATTTAAGGCAACAATTACAACCACATTTCTTATTCAATAGCCTTAACTCTATTAGTTCTTTAGCGGGTTCAAGACCAGAGGAAGCCAGAAAAATGATTCAGCAGTTGTCGGAGTTTTTAAGACATACTTTACGAAAAGATGAAAAGCAACTTATTACCCTCCAAGATGAACTGTACCAACTAAATTTATATCTAGAAATAGAGAAAGTGAGGTTTGGTAATAGATTAAAATCAGTAGTATTGGTAGATGAAAATTGCTCCCAATTGCTCTTGCCGGTATTGATATTGCAACCTTTGGTGGAGAATGCCATTAAATTTGGTTTGTATGATACTTTGGGTGAGGTAGAAATTGTTATTCAGGGCAAATGCATGGATAGGAAATGGTTGCAAATTTCAATTTCTAATCCGTTTGATCCAAGCACCCATGCCCAAAATTCAGGTACTGGCTTTGGCATCGACTCCATTAAAAGGAGGCTATATTTGTTATATGCTAACAATGATTTGGTTCAAATAGAAATGAAAGATAATTTATTTTTAGTGCGCATAAACATACCACAATTATGAAAAAATACACTTGTGTGATAATAGACGATGAACCTTT